>JAAZBV010000052.1 GCA_012513605.1 Desulfatiglans sp.
ATTCTGGATGGGGCTTTCAGCATTCAGCGATCAGCTGTCAGCTTAAGGCTTTAAAACAAAGACTTGGTAAATCGCTGTACGCTCCATCCTGTAAATATCTATTTCTGATTAGAGCTAACTAATTAGAATTATTTTATTTAATGAATGTTTGTATTAGCAGAAAAGGAATCAATTATCAATGAACAATTATCAATGAACAAATATCAATGATCAATTATCAGGGATCAATAAGCAATTAGAAAGATAGGCAGTACTAGGGGAACAACTGGGGTCTGCCCGTTAATATTTGAAAGGGGCTTATCCACCTGAGGCGGACAATTATTTGAAAATCAAAAACAACTGGATTTCCCGATGAATCGGGATCGATGACCCGCTTTTCACGGGAATGACGTTCGGTTTATGGTTTCTCCGGTCTCGCCCTGTTAAACCGAATTCCCTTTAGGAAATTAAACAGGGCAAGCCGGAGAATTTTGATACGAACAGCAAGCGGCTCTATTTAAATAACTGGAACATTTCGTTTACTGATTGTAACTACTTCTCCATAACTAATCTTTGTCAGGAGACTTGAACTATAAAGATTTTGTATCTACTGACGTATCTGCCTGTACCATTTGAGATTCATTTACAGGGCCATTCTTATAGAATGCCTGGTATGCAAGAACCTTCTTGATATATTTTTGAGTCTCCCTGAATGGCGGTACACCATTATGTCTTCTTACATTAGTGGCGCCTGCATTGTATGCTGCTAATGCGAGCTCAACATCTCCATCAAAACGCTCAAGCAGGGACTTAAAATATCTTACCCCTGCATGTATGTTTTCTTCAGGATCAAGGATATCTTTTACGCCTAAATATTTTGCTGTCCCTGGCATAAGCTGCATCAGCCCCTTTGCGCCCTTGCGTGAAACAGAGCTGTTATTATAACGTGACTCTGCCATTATTATTGCCCTTACCATTTCAAGCTCCACATCATGCTCGTTTGCAGCCTCAAATATAATCGGGATATACAAAGATTCAGACTGCGCTATCTGGTTTGTGAAGAATTCATCAATGGAAGGTTCTGCTGGTTTTTCTTCCAGGCGTTGCATAGCAACCACAGGTTCCTGGTTTTTATTAAATGAAAGGATATCAAAGTGATTTACCTGGAGAGTAAACATATACTGGAGCATACAAATAAACATCAGGTATTGTATATGCCTCTCTGAAAGTGTTTTTCTTCTGGTTAATTCTGTCAAAATATTGTTTCCTGCCTTTATAAAATAGTATCTGTCCTTAAATTAACCCTATAATGCAGGCAATGATTGTGCCACAGGTAGAATGAAAATAGCCGAAATAAAAGGTTGTTATTTCAACGAGATATAAATTCAGGAATTTTACATTTTTAAGACTATGTAAAAGATTGCCATTTTTTTATGTAATTGAGTGCAGGATACCGGAATTTTTATCTATGGAAAGTTTTATACACATGATGAGACAGGTTAAAAAAAAAATTGTGTGTTCGCACCAAAAATAGCTTACTCATGGAGCAAGGCGAATGGATATTTGTTTATGCTGGCACAAGGCGCAGGGCACAGGGCGCAAGGAAAAAAATTTCTCCAGGTACACGAATTACAATCTGTTCAGGACAGTAATGATAAAATTGAGTCTTTTATATCTTACAGCCGATTATCAGCCCTGTGGATGGGGTCTCCCTCCTTTCAACAAATGCAATGCCTGCCTCTTTAAACCACACCTTTATCTCAGACTCTGTATATGTGTCACCGGATTTTGTATTGACCAGCATATTGAGTGCAAAGAATGCCCCGAAGGCCGGGGAGATACGATCATCATCCATGATAAAGTCTGAGATTACCACCCTTCCACCCCTGTTTAATGCCCTGCCCGCTTTTTTAATAAGGACGATATTCTGCTCAGGTGAATTCATATGGATAATCGCCGAGAGAAAGACAAGGTCATACCCGGTCGGCAGTTCATCGGTATTAAAATCACCGGGGATGGTATTTACCTTTGCTTCAAGCCCGGCATCCCTTACATATTGTTCAGTAAGGGTGATTACATTAGGAAGGTCAAAGACTGTAGCGCGTATATGCTCCCCTGCCCTGGCAAAGGCCATTGAATACGCGCCTGAACCGCCACCCACATCAAGCACCTTTTCCACATTTGTGAGATCTATCTCTGCTATAAGTGATGGGGCCTCGGCAAATGCCCTGTTGTGCATTGCGGCAATAAATGGCTTAAACCATTTCTCATCCCTCTCCTCAACAGAGTTCTGGTTTACAGCAGAACCCGATTTTACAGACATGGTGAGGTTGCTCCATGAATCCCACAGGTTAACAGAATGCATCATTCCTGCCTGATAATCAGGCATTCCCTTTACAAGATACTTTTTAGCTGCATCCGAATTTTTGAACCTGTTATTTACCTTTTCTATCGCACCGGTAACACATAAGGCATTCAGTAGGCGGTCTGTTGCCCTTAAGTCTGTATTTATCTCTTTTGCTATCTCTTCTGAAGCCTTATCCGCATCACCCAGGATTGTAAAAATCCCGAGTTCAAATGAGGTAAGGAATACCCTGCTCTGCTGGAATGATCGTGACAAAAAATTGATATCTTTTATGGTAAATTCGGCATTATTCATCATAAATTCTCCTTCATTAAATTTAAATGGTTCCCTTTGACATGAAATATAAAAGAACATATAATCCGCGAAAAATCAATCGGGGGTCATAAAAAATGGAAAAAAACTGGAGCACTCTATCACCTGAAGAAAAACGTGAAAAGCGATTTGAAAAATGGATTTCAACAGAAGGAAGACATTTTAACAGCCCGGCAGCAGAACAGAAATACAAAGATATAGTTACAAGGTTTATCAAGGCCATAAAACTTGAAGAGCCTGACAGGGTGCCTGTCATGCTTCCCACCGGCACCACACCGATATACATGGCAGGGATGACCTACAAAGAGGCCATGTATGATAATGAAAAACTCATTAAGGCATACATGGATGTATTCAGGGTGTTTAAGGCGGATGATTATGCAGCGCCCATGATTGCATCGGGCAAGGCCTCTGAGCTTCTTGACACAAAATGTTCAAAATACCCTGGACACGGGCTTCCTGAGGATGGCCATGGCAACCAGTTTGTCGAGGGTGAATATATGAAGAGTGATGAGTATGATCTCTTTATAAATGACATGTCTGATTTCGTATTCAGATGCTACCTTCCCCGCACAATGGGGCTGCTGGAGCCTCTTACCATGTTTCCACCTTTGCCTAACTCACTCGGTTTCCCCAATATGTTCCTGAGCGCCATGTCAAACCCACAGGTTCAGGATATGCTTTTAAAGATGGTCGAATATGGCAGGGAAGAGGCAAAGTGGCAGATCCCCTTTATGAAGTTCAGGCAGATGGCAATGGCAGAGGGATACCCTGCCATGATGGGGGCGTATGCCCATGCGCCATTTGACCTTATGGGTGACACATTAAGGGGAACCCGCGGTATAATAATGGATATGTACAGGCAGCCAGGCAAGCTTCATCAGGCAATGGAAAAGATAGTCCCCCTTAATATTAAAATTGCAGTGGATGGTGCAAACATGTCAGGGGTGCCAATAGCGGTATTCCCGCTTCACAAGGGTGATGACACCATGATGTCAGACAAGCAGTACAGGGAATTTTACTGGCCCACCTTCAGAAAGGTGATCATGGGCATCTATGAACAAGGTGTTGTGCCGCTCCTCTTTGCCGAAGGGAAATATAATGAAAGACTTGAGATTATCAAAGACCTGCCAAGGGGAGCCGTAATCTGGTATTTTGACCAGACAGACATGTTCAAGGCAAAGGAGATACTTGGCAATCATGCCTGCCTCATGGGTAATGTGCCAACCTCAATGTTATGCACCGCAAAGGCTGAAGATGTTAAGGAATACTGCCGAAAGCTGATTGAGATAGTTGGCAAGGGAGGCGGTTATATACTTGCAGGCGGGGCATCGCTGGACAAGGGCATACCTGAAAACATACATGCCATGAGCGAGGCGGCATTTGAATATGGTGTTTACAAAAAATAATTTATTTAGAGGAGCATATCAATCATGAAAAAATCATATCACAGTCTGTGCGCATGGACATTCAATGCAGGTAAGGGAGGTTTCACCCCCTATGATACACGCGCAGCATGGTCCGGGGACAAACTTGACACAGTTGGAAAGATAAAACTTATAAATGAACAGATCAGGCCCAGACTGCCTGGAGATATAGAACTCGGCTTTGAAATACATTATGACTATGAATACTGTGAAGATAATGCAAAGGCCATTGCAGATGCCCTGTGTGAAAACAATATCGCGCTTGCCATGGTTACACCGGGCGCACACAGGCATTTCCCCTATGGCGGCATATGCTCGCCTGATCCGGTAGAGAGAAAGGCTGCAAATGCATATGGCGCAAGGTCTGTTGAGCTGGCATATAAAGATCTGAAAAAGGCATGGCACAAGGATGTCCCTCCAACATTTGTGCTGTGGAACGGGTCATACGGTTATGACCTTGCCTCAACAGGGATACAGAAGATGTATCAGTATCTCAAGGAGGGTGTTGCCGGGCTGTGCAGGCTCGAAAAATCCCTTGGCGGAGAGCTCTATATCGCAATAGAACCAAAACCCAATGAGGGATACCCTGCCATGTTCCTGCCCACGGTTGCAAGCGCCATTGTATTCTGGAAAAAGCTTGAACAGGAGTATGGTATTGATATTTCAAAAAATGGGGTCAACAAGGAGTTCGGACACTCCGAGATGATAGGCCTTGATCATATCTATGATACAGTGGAAGAGATAGATAATAACATGCTTATGCACATGCATGTAAACAGCCAGGGATACAATGACGGCATCATACTGGGCGGCCCGGGCAAATTTGATATTGATCACGGCGCAAGGATAAACGGCATGAACATCGCCATTGCAGGGCTAATAGATCAGGCAGGGTTCAACCGCTGGAAAGGTCATGATATGCAGGTGAGGGCGCATGATACAGAGGAACAGGGCATAGACAGGGTTGTAAGAAGCGTCCTGAGCTGGGAGGCATGTGAAAGGGCAGCAAGTGACCTGGACTATAACCTCTTATGGCAATACCTTGTTAAGAGAGAGACCGCAAAGGCAGAAGACCTGATGAGGGACTCTGTTGTGCGCGCATGCAAGTACTTTAATGAGGTGTATGTGAAATAAAGGGTTCGAGGTATTTCATAACCTTATGTAGAGACAAGGCATGCCTTGTCTCTACGAAAAGGCATGCCTTGTCTCTACGAAATACATGATACAAAGACAGGTCGGGAATAAATCCCGCCCCTACGAAAATCAAGATCAAATAAGAGGCCCTGTAACCAGGAGAAAATATGCCACTATCCTGCGGTATCGAATTCAGCACCCAGTCATGTAAAATTGTGATTCTTGATCTATCCAGTAATAATATCTGTTTTATGGACTCATTTAACTATGATCAATCATTTCCTTCATATAAGACTGAGGGTGGTGTGCTTCCTTCCTCATCCGGTGACATAAGGCACACTTCACCATTCATGCTTATTGAGGCAATTGACCTTGCCTTTAAAAGGATAAAGGAGAGCGGCATAGATGTCTCTGCAATAAAGGCCATAAAGACGGACGGGATGCAGCATTGTACTGTTTATGTAAGCGCCTCTTTTGACCATACAATTTCTAACCTTGCCCCTGACAAAACACTTATTGCTCAGCTTATGCCCTCCATCTCACGCCCTTCATCCCCCATATGGGAAGACAGGAGCACTCAAAAACAGGCAGAATATATTAATGATGCGCTGAAAAATGATGGGGGAATAATTAGCCTTACAGGAAACAGGGCTGAGCTGAGGTTCCCCGCATCACAGATTCTGAAATGGGCAAAGGAAAACCCTGAAGAATACAATAATACATCAAATATATTTGTCTTAAGCGCATTTATCACATCCATCCTTACAGGTAAAATATCACCAGTTGATACAGGGGACGGATGGGGCACAAACCTGAACAGCCTTGATATAGATAACCCATGCTGGAATGAAAGGGTGATCAGCGTCATGGATAAATATCTTTTTGACTCCGGCATCAGATCACCACTCTTATCAAAGCTTGGCGCAATTGATCATTATGATTCCGGTGCTGGTAAAATCAGCCCCTATTTCTCAATCAAATTTGGCCTTTCACCTGACACTCAAATCCTGACAGGCACTGGCGACAACCCTGCCACACTAATGGGCTGCGGTGGCAATATTGTTATATCTCTTGGCAGCAGCTATACAGTAAACGGTGTTATGGCTAAAATTACACCATCAAAGGATGGTGAATTCAACATATTCGGTTATACAAAAGGAAAGGCAATGGCCCTTTCAGTAATCACTAATGGCGCAAAGGTGCATGACCATTTTATAAAGAGATACCTGCTCAAATCGGAAGATAAAACCCCTGTTGATTCGGACTGGAAAGAATATGTAAATATAGCAGCCCCTGCCCTGCTCTCTGCTGATGAAAAACTGCTTCTTCCCTATCTCTTTGATGAATCTGTACCATTAAGAAAAAAGGGGATCATCCGGGATAACTTTTCTCAAGAGATGCCTGAAGAAAACATCAGGGCATTGATCCTGTCACAGGTGTTATCACTGAAACTCCATTCTGGCCACCTTGGCGAGGTCAGGGAGTTGTGTGTTGTAGGCGGTGGCGCAAAGAACGGCCTCATGATGCAGTGGATCGCTGATGCATTTAACGCAGAGACCTGTACCATGGAAAACCCTCCGGTTGCTGCACCCCTGGGGTGCGCAATAAGCGCTGCTGTAAAGAGCTTGAATATTTCCTATGAAGAGGCAGCAGGAAGATATGTGAGAAAAGATGGCTCATCCATAAAAAGACCAATCCCTGAAAATGTAAAAACCATGAAGGAACTTATAAAAAGATATCTTGAGCTTGAAAAAACCAGCAAGCCCCAATAACTCATGAAAGGAAGTAAAAATGACCCGGCCTTTATATAAGGAGCCGTCAAAGCCGGTTGATGAGAGGGTGAAAGACCTGCTTAAAAGGATGACCATTGAAGAAAAGATACTTCAGCTTACATCTATATGGCTCAGCTTTGACCCTGAAAAGGGTGAAATGGCCCCAACGATAATGGGGGATGACCTTGATAAAAACGCTGGCGGTCTTGATATAGACTATTACCTGAGGTCAGGCATCGGGCAGATCACCAGGGCCTTTGGCAGCAGACCTGTTGACCCGGTAACAGGCGCAAATACAGTAAACCGCATCCAGAAAAGGCTCAGGGAAGAAACTCGCCTCGGCATACCGGTAATCTGTCATGAGGAGTGCCTGAGTGGGCTCATGGCCCAGGGCGCAACCTCCTTTCCATCGCCTGTAAATTACAGCTCCACGTGGGAGCCTGAACTGATAAGAGAGGTGGGTGATGTAATCAGGCGTCAGATGAGGCAACTGGGCACGCACCAGGGGCTTGCCCCTGTGTGTGATGTTGCACGGGATGCCAGATGGGGCAGGGTTGAGGAGACTATGGGCGAAGACCCCTATCTTGTAGGCACAATGGTAACAAACTATGTAAAGGGCCTTCAGGGTAATGAGATAAAAAATGGGGTGATTGCCACACTGAAACATTTTGTAGGCTATTCATTCAGCGAAGGGGGCAGAAATTTTGCGCCTGTGCATGTAGGTAAACGTGATCTCATGGATATCTTTTTTATCCCATTTGAGATGGCTGTGAAGGAGGGCAAGGTGCTCTCACTCATGAACGGGTATCATGAGTTTGACGGCGAGGTGCCGGGGGCATCACACTTTTTGCTCACCGAGGTCTTAAGAAACAGGTGGGGCTTTGATGGCTTCACAGTCTCTGATTACGGCTCTATCACATTCTTAAAAGATATGCACAGGATTGTAGCAACAATAAAGGAGGCCGCAGCAGCAGCCATTAAGGCAGGGCTTGATATTGAACTCCCCAACCCCACCATGTACCCCAATGGGTTAAGGGATGCACTTAATGATGGTCTGATAACAGAGGATGACATAAACAGCTCTGTAAAAAGGATACTGAAACAGAAGTTCAGGCTTGGCCTCTTTGAAAACCCCTATGTGGACACAGATGCAATCAGCTTGAACCTTCCGGAAGAGCGCGCACTTTCCGCAAAGGTAGCGGAAAAATCCATTACCCTCTTATCCAATAAAGGAGCCCTCCCCTTATCAAAGGATATTAAAAAGATAGCCCTTATCGGCCCCAATTCCCACGAGGTTATGGCCCTGTTTGGCAACTACAGTTTTGAAAACCATGTGGTATCCACCCACTATAAGGATATGGCAGAAGAGGTGGTGCATGCCTCCACTGTCCTTGACAAGCTAAAGGAAAAAATTGGCGCAGAGAGGGTCATCTATGCAAAGGGATGCAATATACTGGATAAAGAGCTCTCCATGATACCTGATGCTGTCAATGCTGCCAGTAGTGCAGATATAACCATCCTTGTAGTTGGCGACAAGGCAGGTCACTTCAGGACAGGGAGTGTTGGCGAAGGGACAGACACCCCTGACCTATCTCTACCAGGGGGCCAGGAAGAGCTTGTTAAGGCAATCTTTGATACAGGAAAACCTGTAGTAATAGTTCTGCTTAATGGCAGGCCATTTGCCATGCCAGAGATTGCTAAAAGGGCATCGGCAATCCTTGAGGCGTGGTTCCCTGGTCAGGAAGGGGCAGGCATAATTGTTGACGCCCTGTTTGGAGACCTTAACCCTGGTGGCAAAACCACACTCACATTCAGCCAGTCCGCAGGTGTACAGCCCCTGTTTTATAACCATAAATTTCTTTCACAGGGCTTCCCGAAGCTACCTGAATTCACGCCCGTATTCCCGTTCGGTCACGGCCTGAGCTATACAGAATTTACATACAGCGATCTTGAGCTTCCATCATCCGAAATACCTGTGAATGGTAAAATTGATATAGGTTTCAAAATAAAAAACAGCGGTAAACGGGCGGGCGATGAGGTGGCACAGCTTTATATAAACGACCCGGTGGCCAGCATCCCAAGGCCTGTAAAGGAGCTTAAGGGGTATAAGAGGGTTTCTTTAATGCCGGGTGAACAGAAAAAGATAATTTTTACACTTTATGCAGACTTGCTTGCATTTACCGGCCTTGATTACAGGAAGATAGTAGAGCCGGGTGAGATAAGGATTATGATCGGGTCATCAAGTGAGGATATCAGGCTTGATAAAAGCATAATGGTTACAGGTGAGAAACGATACCCCGGTGAGGATAGGATTTTAATAACAGATGTAAAATTGGTAGATTGTTAATGACCTGGTAAATGGTCTCATTAAATATTTCTCAGGAATCATCAGGAATGTCCTTACGTAGAGACAGGTTTTAAACCTGTCTCTACACAAAATGCCTGATTTAACAATATTGGCAGCACACACCACCCATACCTGCATTACTCTGATTTTTCATTCTGAATCTTTTTTCCATCACCTAAGATAAACAAAAACAGGAATATTGCCCCGAAGGTTATGTAAATATCAGCCACATTCAGGATACCTGTTCTGAGAGGGCCTATTCCGAAATTCATAAAATCAATTACCTTTCCATCATACATAAGCCTGTCTATAAGGTTTCCTATGCCCCCACCAAGCACCATTGCCAGCATAAGGGTCTGTCTTGTGGAAAAGGCCTTTGAAAAGATCAGGTAGACAAACATGGCGGCAAGAAAAAGGGATACGGCAACAGAAAAGAGCCAGAACCTGATCTCCTCATTTACATTGGCCCCCATACCCAGAAATCCGCCTGTGTTTTCAGCATATGTCAGTACAAAAAAGTTATATAAAAAGGAGATGGGTGCCGAATTCTGAAGGTATTCCTGTGCAATCTTTTTTGTAACCTGATCAGATAAAACTGTCCCGGCGAGTATCATTAAAATATATATGGCCCTTTCTTTTATTTTCATATGCTTTACTTTTTCCTTATGAGATATTATAGAGATTCCGATTCAGGCAATATATTATATAGAAACATTTAGTTCAATAATGAGATATAGATATTTATAAAAAATTTGTAAAAATTTTTAAAAAAGGAGCAATAAATGGCCTGGACAAAAATCCTGTTGAGCGGTGATGACCTGAAGTCAGGAGAGGTAAAGCGGTTACAGGCGAGATTTCGTGATGCCTTTCATGAGGCAGGCATGCCAACAGACATGGCCATGTTTGCAGGCCAGCCGACTGACACAGGATACTTTCCTTTTTATCTGACACCGGCATGCACAAAAAATGCTGAAAATTTCATATCAGAATATGCAGGGGTAAGTTGCGACAAGCCACATAAAAGTGGCCTTGAACCGACAATGGTAATAGGTTTTAACAGGGGATGGGATTTACTCATAGAGTAACTGAATTTTAAGACCGTATACCTCAAACCGGAAACCTCAAACCGGATGTTTATTCCAGTTCCGGTATTATTACACCTCCTGATGGAACAACATTAACAGTTGGATAAGGTATGAACTGGGCACTTTTGTGAATTGCATCTTCAATGGTTGCAGCACTAATAAAACCGAGTTTTTCCGCATCATCTTGCGGGACTTCCCCTGAAAACAGGATAACACGATAACTTTCAAGGGCAAGGATCACCTGGGCAATTGACATATTAAGTTCAGGGGCGCCTCCGCTGATAATCCTCTGCCCTGAATTAAAAAAATCAAAAAGAGCCTCTTTAAGCCTGCCTTTGTATTTTTCCCTGAATGCCAGGCATGCATCAAGGTACCCCATTCTAAAGGCTGAAGTGCATTTGCCTGTAAGAATAATCACACCCTGCTCCTTTGTAATAATGGATGCGGGCTCAAGGGGCTTCATAAGCTGGGTCGCCTGAGTATAGGGAAAGGCACTTATTATGGTGATATCTGCCCTGTTTTTAAAGGTTTTTGAAACAAGTTTTTTACAAATACCCGCGCCTTTTGTGTGAGCATTAACAGGGTGACCTGCTACTACATTATACAGGTTATCATTATGGTCAAGCACACTGTTAATAATAAAATCAAGCCTCCCTGCACTGGCAAGGGCTGTTACCTCCTCATAAAAGGGGTTGGGAGTCAAACCCCCGAGAACAATCTTCCTGAATGCATACCTCATATGATGTTCAAGTATGGCATCAAAATTTGAAATGCCCGGAAACATGATCTTTCCGCCCCCACCAAAACCGTTCAACGGGTGCGGAAATATGGAACCTATGCCTATCCTGAAATCAGCCTCGTATGCAAGCCTGTTTATCCTAACAACCGTACCAGATACAAGTTTACCGACAGGCATAAGATCAGGGGAGAGAGGGTCATGATTGATAATGGTGTAATCATTAATAACCTCCTCGCCATATGTCATTATCATCTCTTTACTGGTCAGCGCTTCATGAGTACCGAGTGCAACGATTATTATGATGTTGCTTTCAGGTATGGATATGCGGGCAAGCCGTTCAAGCAGATGCTTAAGTATCTCTTTTTTGGGAGAATTGCGGGTGTTGTCCTCTATGAGTATTGCTATCCTGTCAGATGGCCTTAACTGTTTTTCAAGAGGCAGCGCATCTACAGGGTTATCAAGGGCATTTATGGTAAGATTTTTAGTATCGGATAAAACAGGGTTATCTTCAAAATCCGCAACATCAAGGATGTTAAAACCTTCAGGCACATCAAAAAATAATTTTTTATGCCCGTATCTGATATAGAGATCTTTCATAGGAGACAAACCATGATAAAGGAGGCCGGGCTTAAAACCCGGCATCTATAAAAGAAGGTTAATAAGGTGAATCAAGAAGGCTTTTTAAAAGGTCCTTTACCTCAGTTTCAATCAACTCCTTTGGGTTACCCTGGCTGCAGAAGTCATTGGCATACACCTTATAAATATGGTCAATGTCATCCTCCTTAAAGCCAAACTGCTCTTTCAGATAACCTGGCTGTATCTCAATATCATGGAGGAGCTGTTCCATCTCGTCAAACCAGCGGTCTGCCATTTCAAGCTGTGTCATGCCGGTTGTATCAATACCCATTGCCTGGGTCATGGCTGCAAATTTATCTGTAGCAGCAGGCTGATTATACCTTTCAGCAGCCAGAACCAGCGCGCCATTGGCATGCCCGTGATGACAGTCAGTTACAGCGCTTAACTGGTGCCCCAGGCCGTGAACAATGCCTGCCCCTGCCCCGAAGCCTATAGCTATCCCGCCCATAGTGCTTGCCCAGCACATCTTTTCACAGGCATCCCTGTCCATCCGGTTATGGGTGAAATCCCTTATGTT
Organism: Desulfatiglans sp.; assembly: GCA_012513605.1. Classification (NCBI taxonomy): domain Bacteria; kingdom Pseudomonadati; phylum Thermodesulfobacteriota; class Desulfobacteria; order Desulfatiglandales; family Desulfatiglandaceae; genus Desulfatiglans; species Desulfatiglans sp. The sequence continues at coordinate 12,314 of JAAZBV010000052.1, forward strand.
TTTATATATTAGTTCAATCGCCCTGATGAGAATGCCGTATGAATAGGGGCTTTGAATCTTAGTTAAAAATGCCTCGTAGCCGTGTGACATGGCATCAAAGCCTGTCCAGGCAGCAAGCTTTTTGGGCATGAGCCTCATAAACAGGGGATCAATAACCGCTACTGTTGTCTGTATATTGGGTGCTCCTATAAGTACCTTGGCCAGCTCTTTTGTATTGCTTATTGCAGCCCATGATGTTACCTCAGCTCCTGTGCCGGATGTGGTTGGCACAGATATCTGGGGGATAACGCAGGGGTTCAGTTTTGCAAGAGTCTCCATCCAGGGAGGGTTAAGCTTTGCAGCAAAATTAGTTACATCCTTTCCGCCGTTAGCATCAATTACCCTGATGCACTTCCCCGCATCGATGGAACTGCCTCCGCCCACAGCAATAATACCGTCGCATCCCGCATCCTTGAATACCCTGTAGCCCTTCATTATCTCATGATCTTTTGGATTAGAGGTTATGCCGTCAAAAACATCAAAAGCGATTCCGCCGTGTTTTAAAACCCCTTTTATCTCATCAATAATACCTGTACCTTTAAGACCGGATGTGACTATCAGGGCCTTTTTAATGCGGTTGGCCCTGCATTCATCTGCTATGGTTTCATAAGCCCCCCATCCCAGGGCAACCTTTGGTATGGGATTAGTGTAAAGAATAGGAAACTCATAAATATTTTTATTAAACATGTCACCCTCCTTATTAATAGTCTTTAATGGTCAGCATTTTTTTGTATATATCTCTTCTGCAAACAACATCACTTCATCTGTCTGCCTGGCAACCTCAGCTCTAAGTCTTTTAAGATAAGCAAGTTCCTGTCTGTCCACTTTTCTATCTTTAATGGCCTCCTTTATTGACTCTGAAAGATGAGAAACTGCAATAAATATATCATTTACCTCTTTTTCAAAGTTAGTTGTTATATCTCCTAATGTGGGTTTCTGATATAATGCCCACCCTGAAGGTTCCAGAAAGGCCTTAATATCAGGGTCACCGGTTGCCTCTACTGCTGCCTTAATAAAGTCCAGATTAATCTTGATTCGCCCGTAAAGGCAGTCATATATGGTCTGCTGCGACTTTCCCAAAATAGCAGCGATCTTTTGAACCGCCTGTTTATTCTCTTTCCTGCCGGTTATAATCCTGTGAATCTCAGAGGCAATTTCTTCAAATTCCATCAGACTCTCCTGTGTGGTATCGTTTTAAAATGATTGGACTGGGTATATATAGCTCTTTATAAAAGGAAAGTCATCTGATAATCTTTATTCATTTGGATGGATTTTATTTTTCAGGCAATTCTTAACAGGAGGGGAAAAATGAGGGTAATGGCTATTAATGGGAGTCCGAGAAAGGAGTGGAATACAGGCATACTGTTAAATAAGGCCCTTGAAGGCGCAAAATCAAAAGGGGCTGAAACAGAGATCATTCACCTTTATGACTATAATTTCAAGGGGTGCACAAGCTGCTTTGCCTGTAAAATACGGGGCGGAAAGAGTTACGGCACATGTGGATTCAGGGATGAGATGACCCCTGTGTATGAAAAGATTAAAAATGTTGATGTGCTCATCCTAGGTTCTCCCATATATTTTGGCGATGTCACCGGTGAATTGAGGTCATTTATTGAACGGCTGCTTTTCCCCTATCTTGTTTATACATTCCCGCCAAAGACCCTTTTCCCCAAAAAAATAGGGATTGGGCTTATATACACCATGAACTGCCCTGAAAATTTTGCCTCTCAAGTGGGTTATGACAGGTTGTTCAGTGGAAATGAGCAGGTCATGAACATGATACTTGGAAAGGCAGAATCACTTATGAGCTATGAGACATATCAGTTTGCAGATTATTCAAAGGTAGTTGCTGATGGTATTGATGAGGCACCAAGGAAAAAAAGGCGTGAAGAGATATTTCCGATTGACTGTGAAAATGCATTCAAACTGGGCGTAAAGCTGGTCGAAGAGCAGCAGAGGATTGCACAGGCCATATATTGATTATAAGAAAAATGGCACTTCATAATAAACAGTTGATAATAAAAACCAAAATGGTAATAATAGTCAACTGTTTTAACCCTTTTAAAAACCATGAATAACATATGAATCAAAAAAAAGTCATTGATGACTTACCATTAAAAAACCTTATCGGGAGAAAAAATAATGGCAAAAGAAACAATAGTTACAGATTTCAAGCTTAAAGGTAGAGAGATTCTATCATCCTATGCAGCCTACACCATTGAAGGTGTAATGACAGCAAAGGTAAAAAGGGGCCGTGACAGTTATACAATAGAAGAAAGAAACGGCATTGCCAAAGGCACATCAGATGGTGAAAATGAGGCAATATATATCCCCAATGACAAGGCAATTAAATCCATTGAAAAAAACATTGTGCCCCTTTTACCCAAAAAGGTTGTTATCAAAAAACCTGCTGACATCATTAAGGCTGTAGAAGAGTTTGACCTGAAGCTTGTTGAAAAGGCAGGCCCCAACAAAAAGAAGTGGGGAGGGAATGCCTGCCTTGCCTCCTCCACGGTATTTTTCCAGATACTGTTAAAGGCATCAGGCTATGAGGCATGGCAACTGCTTGCGCCAAAGGGCATGAAGACATTTTATATGCCTAACATTGCATTCAATATGGTATGCGGCGGCGAGCATGTGCCAGGCACCAAACAGGACATACAGGAGATGTTCTTTTTTGCTATGAAGGAAAAGTCAATAAAAGGTGTTTTCACACAGGCCATAAAATTCTTCAGGCAGTTTGAAAAGAACCTGGTAAGGGACGGGCATACAACAGGAACCGCCAAGGAAAGAGGGTTTGTATTTCCGGTTAAAGATAATTATGAAGGTCTTAACAGGATCAGGGAGTGTGCAAAACAGATTGGATTAAAAATTACCGATTATGCAATAGGCACAGACAATGCCTTCAGCGAAATCCAGAAGACCGAAGAACTAAAGGAAAAGGGATTATATGACATGAGATTTTCCGGGCTGGGGATAAAGACCCGCGAAGAGCTTATTGAGTTTGACGCTGACATTGTAAAAAGTGCGGATAACTTTGTAACAATGGAAGACCCCGGCTCTGAATCGGATATCAAGGCCCATAAACTCATGAATGAAAAATATGGAAACAGGGTGCAGATAGTTATTGATGATGCAGCAGTAACACAGATGAGATTTATTATCCCCTTCCTTGCTGCACCTGAGCAGAAAGAGAGGGCTGGTAACTCTGTCCTTATAAAGCTCAACCAGGCAGGGACATTTACAGAGACCTCTCTTGCAACAGAGATTGTGCTTGGCATTGCAGACCCGGATCGTGTTGAAAAATTTCTAACCGCCAGAAAGGATTTGAGCGGGGTTTTAAAAGAGCTTAAGGCCCTTGGAGTTAAAAGCCTTAAGGAGGCGCTCGATAATATCAAAAAGATCGGTGCAACCGCCTTTTTCTCACACCGTTCAACAGAGGGTTCATCCGAATTTCTGCCATACATGCCCTTAATTTACGGCGCTGTATCAAGAAAGCTCTGGTTCAAGGCAGGCGCGCCCAATGGCGAAAGAAATCTGCAGAATTACAATCCTCTTATCAGGGCTGAAGAAGCAATGAGAGAAATGGGTATAAAGACTGTTGTTACTGGCTTTGAGGGGCTGCCGGACGGGGTAAAGATACCTGTGGTAAATAGACGAAGGTGATGTTTTTTCTTTTTTACACGGTTTGTATGTTTATACAAAATAAAAAAATCCAGATTATAGGGGTAACCACCGGTGGTTGCCAGGAGATGATTGTCCTGCACCATCATATGCGGGCAGGCACGGAGGCCTGCCCCTACTGCTATAATCACCATAATTCAATTTGCGTTACCTCTTTTACCATCATTCAGCATTTACATAGATGTTTGAGAATTCGTTTTAAACAAGGATGAGTCACGGTATAATCTTTTTCCCATTTTAACTGGTCACATTAAAAAATCCTTTCAGAAAAACAGGTGAAATCTGTGCAAAGAACAGATATATTGGGTTTAAACAAATACAGGGTTTTATAATGTGCGGAATAAGCGGAATAATCTCATACAATCTTTCTCAAGATGAAATACACCTCAGGCTTGAACAAATGGGGGCTCTTCAGGCCCATCGCGGCCCGGATGACAAAAGAGAGGCAGTCTATACCTTCAGGTCAGGTTTTATCGGATTTGGTTTCAGGCGGCTTTCCATCCTTGACCTAGAAACAGGCATGCAGCCTATCGTGTCACAGCAGGATCAATCTGCCATCATATGTAATGGCCAGGTCTATAATTATCTTGAACTAAAGGCCACTGCCCCTGAAATGGGTTATTCAACAAAAGGGGATATTGAGGTCGCCCTTAACATGTACAGAAAGCATGGCCTGGATTTTCTGAACATGCTGAACGGTATGTATGCCGGTGCGATATATGACCATATTAATAAAAAAATTATACTCTTCAGGGACAGGTTTGGTATTAAACCACTGTACTATACTGAATGGGAGAACAACTTCTTTTTTTCATCAGAGATAAAGTCTCTCTTAAAAGGGAACATGAGGCCGACACAGATCAACCGGGACCGAATAGAGACATTCTTTAAGTACCGTTATGTACCGGGTACAGATACCATGTTTGATGGTATAAAAAAACTTCCGCCTGGCTCTTACCTTGAGTACAACCTGGATAGTAAAAAATATGAAATAAAAAGATACTGGGATTATAAACTTGACCGGATCATACCTGATATGAAGCTAGAGGAGGCATCAGAAGAGTTCATAAGGCTTTTCAGGGATGCGGTCAGGATAAGGATGAGGTCGGATGTAGAGGTAGGCACGCTCTTAAGCGGGGGCATAGACTCCTCTGCTGTTTCATCAGAGGCAACAGTAACAAAACCAGACATCAGGCTCTTTTCCATCTCCTTTAATGAAGACAAGTATAATGAACTTCCGCTTATAGAGGAGTTTATCAAAAAGAATGGCAACAGGTTTAGATTAACAAGGCAGCATACCGGGCTGTGCGGATCAGAGATGCTTAAAGAGCTGCCTGAAATTATAAAATCCATTGAAGAGCCCATATCATTAGGCACAATCCTTCCAACAGACCAGGTATGCAGGATGGCGGGTGAAAGGGTGAAGGTTGTATTAACAGGAGAAGGGGCTGATGAGATATTTGGCGGGTACCGTAAATTTCTTTTAGAAACGGCTGCAAGCGTGTATCACGGCCTTTCTATTCCAGAGCAGAAAGTGATTGAAGAGATTTACCCTGAATTAAAATCATACATGAAAATAAGGAGTAACAATCCGGTTGAGAGATATATTCAGAGTGAATCACTTTTTACAGGTGATGAACTGAAGGAGCTGACCGGTAAGGATAGATTGAATGATCAATTTCCTATAGATGCCACACCATATTTAAGCGGTAACGAACACCCCCTTAATGCGGCTATAGCAATGGAAACCAGGGCAAGACTCCCAGACTATGTGATATTAAGGCTTGATAAACTCTCCATGAGGCATTCACTTGAGGCACGTACCCCGTTTCTTGATTACAGGCTTGCAGAGTTTGCTGCTACCCTGCCGGTTGACTTCAAGGTGAATCCTGCAAATAATCGTGAAAAATATATTTGCGGTAATTCATTTGCAATGTATTCTATCCTGGATAAGGAAACCGCCTTCAGGAAAAAACAGCCCTTTACCATACCAATGGCTGACTGGCTTTCAGAACCTTCAAGACTGCCTGAATGCATTAAAGAGGTGATGTTCGGGGATATGGTTAAAAAACAGGGCATTATCAACCCTGATATCCTGAAAAGACACATCAGCCTATTATCAAAGGAGGATGTAGGACCCAATACACTGGTTTCAGAGGCAGACAGGATTTATGCGGTTATTATATTCACCTTATGGTATGACCTTTTCTTTTCATAATGAGTGACTATAGTGTTCAAAAAACAGATAACAGGATATAAAAATATCATGTTGTTTGTTTAAGGAGAATATATGGATCAGGGTAAATACATTAAAGAATACAGCAGGAGACTACTTACATTACTGGAGGAAAAGATCATACCCGGCCAGCAGACATTCGGGTTTGAATATGAATTTTTACCAAAGCGTCCACTCAATCTTGATATCATGAATAAGATTTATATTTTTTTATCTGAAAAGGGATTTAAAAGAGAAGGCGCAGCCTTTGTGCATAAAAAATGCATGTACATAGATTTTGAGCCTGGCGGCCAGATAGAATTCCATACACAGCCACTCCTCGCACACGAAAAAGGAAGATTTACCGAATACCTAAACGAAATAAAAAATGTTTTGGATATTTTTAAAAAGGACCTGGGCATAGAATATCTTGCACAGGGTTATATTGCAGGACGTAAGGATTCACCACTCTGTCTTGATTCACAAAGGTACATCAACCTGCACAGCAGGCTTTCAAGATGCAGCACGAGGGGCTTAGATATGATGAAGGGCACTGCATCCATACATCTCCATGCCGGAATTAAAGATATTGATGAACTGCCTCTCATTCTTGCAGCCTTGATAAGAATGTCTGAGATGGATGAGTTTAAAATGGGGAGTGACAGGAGGGATATATGGGACAATACTGACCCATCCAGGTGCGGCCAGCCATTCAAGGTCAGGCATGATATGACACCATCTGAGGTGATTGAGATGATTGTGGATCATGCTGCAAGGGCATATCATATCGGGAAAAATCTGCCATTTTTAGAGACAGATGATTTGTCCTTTGATGCATTCATGTATCATCTTACGACTATCTTTACAGATATCAGGCTGAATATAAAAGGCCCATCCATTGAACTCAGGACCATTGACAGTGTGCTCTTTGATCAGTTTGAAGCTAAATGGCAAAGATTCATAAGTGTATTTCAGGAAACTTTATATCAACATACAGGAGAGGCTCTATGAAAAAGGTAACAATATATACAACCCAAAGCTGCCCCTACTGCATCAGGGCAAAAAAGCTTCTTGAAGATAAAGGGGTTAAATATTACGAATTAAGGATTGACCTTAACCCTGAACTCGCAATAGAGGCAGTAACAAAGAGCGGAGGAAGACGCACAGTACCGCAGATATTTATCGGGGATTATCATGTGGGAGGGTCTGATGAACTGCATGCTCTGGAAAAAGAAAATAAACTGAATGACCTGTTAGTCGAGTAGAGACAAGGCATGCCTTGTCTACGATTTACGTTTTTGTAACAAAAGGGTTACTTAATCTTTCATGCTCGATCTTTATACACCTGTCAACAACCAGAGTCACCCCGGCTTCTAATGCCTTTTCACACGCCTCACGATGAAATACGCCAAGCTGCATCCAGATCACCTTTATGCCTTTTTTAATAGCCTGGTCAACAGCATCAGGTATTCTTTCGTTACTTATAAAAAGATCCGCCATATCAACATCATAAGGTATATCCATCAGTGAACTAAAACATTTTTCGCCAAGTACCTCTTTCTGGCCCGGATTAACAGGGGTGATACTGTATCCGTGTTTAACAAGGTATCTGGCGACCATGTTGGATGGCCTCTCCTCCTTTGGTGAGAGACCAACAACAGCTATCTTCTTTGTTTTATCAAGTACCTGCCTGATTTTTTCTGGTGAAGGATTAATGCTGTCAATAAAAGATTTATCAGGGTTGATCATTTTATTATCTCGTTTACCTTTTTTACCTTTTCAGATATCTCCATGGCCTTTTTCACCCCGGGCACATGATTTATAACCTGTTTTTTAATGCCCTCCTCAATCGTATCAGGGGCATTTTCTTCTTCCTTTTTTTCAGGGGTCTCTTTTGATGGAGAGCTGATTATCTCTTTTTTGATATTCCTGAATTCACGTATTGCGCCGCCCAGCCCCTTCCCTATGTCAGGGATCCTCTTTGCGCCGAATAAGACAAATATTATAACAGCAATAACTATTAGCTCTGGCACTCCTAGTCCAAACATCTTTTATTTCCTTTTCATTTTACATACTCAACAGGTTGATCATCCTTGCCACGCGCCTCAACCGACCCTATATGATAGGCCGTTTCACCCACAGATTTAAAGCGCTCCAGGGCATCGCTCAGCTCATCTTCGCTTACTACTATGATAAGGCCAAGACCATTGTTAAATGTCCTCAGCATATCTTCATCAGAAATTTCCCCGGCCTTTTGCATATACTGGAAAACAGGATGAGGTGTCCATGATGATGTTTTTATTACAAGCTTACATTGCGCAGGCACTATCCTTGGGAGGTTATCCGTAAGCCCTCCACCGGTAATATGGGCTATCCCATAAATACGGAACCCCTTGCTGATGTTACTGAGTGTCTTGACATAGATTCTTGTGGGGGTAAGGAGCTCTTCGCCAAGGGTCTTTCCGAATTCATCCACATAGTCAGTAACCTTCATCTTCAACTGGTCAAAAAAGATCTTCCTTGCAAGGCTGTATCCATTGCTATGCAGTCCGCTTGAACTGATACCTATGAGCTGGTGACCAAAGGCAATCTCAGAACCATCAAGGAGCTGGTCATTATCCACGATCCCGGTAACGAATCCGGCAAGATCATACTCCCCTTCACTGTAAAAACCGGGCATTTCAGCAGTCTCACCTCCTATAAGAGAGCAGTTTGCCTCTATGCAGCCCGCTGATATGCCTTTTACTATCTCCACACACCTGTTAACATCAAGTTTTCCCATTGCTATATAATCAAGCAGGAAAAGGGGTGTTGCACCCTGAACAATTATATCGTTTACACACATGGCAACAAGGTCAATGCCTACTGTGTCATGTTTGTCCATCATAAAGGCAACTTTCAGTTTTGTGCCAACACCGTCTGTTGATGCCACAAGAACCGGGTTCTTCATATCCTGTACAGGCATTGAATAAAACCCTGAAAAACCGCCTATATCAGTGATAACATTCGGTTTAAATGTCCTGGATACTATTGGTTTTATCAGCTTTACAAAATTATTTCCGGCATCAATGTCAACGCCTGCCTCTGAATATTTATCTTTTTTCTTCTTTGATGTCATTAAAAGTCCCTACCAGTCCGCTTATAAATATTGATTACCAATCGAGCATTCGATTTGTCTAATTTATAAATAAAAAGATGATAAATAGTGTGTCAGATACCCTGTTTTGTCAACAGATTTCTTCCTGCATAAAATAGAAGGAAATTATTCACGAACAAGCACCTTAAGAAAAAGATCACCGCTCCGGTCGTAAGATATCCTCTTTCCCATACCCCTTAACCTGAGCATGGAGCCATCCTTTACACCAGGCGGTATGGTTACCCTGAAAAGCCTTTGCTGAAATCCCCAGGGTATATTGACCATTTTTCTTGTTCCGTGTATTGCCTCCAGCGGGCTTATCACAATATCGCCGCTAAGATCAGGGTTTTCTGTGGTACTGGTCGTATGAATATTCTGCAACCCTGGTGTCCCTTTTTTTGATGTAGCCACACGCAGTTTATCGCCTATGCCTGACCTTGGGGTGACCAGCAGCATCTTTAAAAAGATTATCCCTGCGATAAAGCCTCCTATATGGGCCCACCAGGCAATACCGCCGCCATGAGCCGGTGATCCTGCCGCATTTAAAAATTGCAGTAAAAACCAGATACCAAGGAATATAAAGGCAGGCACCTCTATTAAATATGGGATAAAGAAGAGAGGTATCAGCGTAAGTATCTTTGACCTTGGATATAAAATCATGTAAGCTCCCATTACACCTGCAATAGCCCCGCTCGCCCCTATCGTGGGTATGGTGGAATGGGGGTTCAGCGCCAGATGTAACACGCCTGATGCAATGCCGCTCAGCAGATAAAAAATCAGGTACCTTACATGACCAAGCCTGTCTTCTATGTTGTCACCGAATATATATAATGACCACATATTACCTAAAAGATGCCAGAACCCGCCGTGAAGAAACATAAATGAAACAAGGGCTATTACCTGTTCAAGTGGATTAAACATCCTCCCTATCTCCGGCACCGTGTACCTTGCCGGAACAAGCCCGTAGACGCGTATAAATGAATCAAAGCTGGTTCCCTGAGACAGTTGGATCAGAAAAAAAAAGATATTTACAGCAATTAATATATTGTTAACAACCGGGTAATTTTTTGAACTAATTGTATCTCGTAATGGTAACATATCTCTTCCAGTTTAATGATATAGATCAGTAATAGCAGAATCTATCATTCTGCGGAAGATAAAATATGCACTGTATATATAACAAGATAACAACCGGTGCTTAAATGATCCTTTATTATATCTCTTAAGCCGGAAAAAAGTTGCATTAACATTTTCAGGCAGTCTTTGACAGGTAAATTCTATTGACATTTCCTGCACTTATTTCTAAACAGTTATAACATCTTTAAGTAGAATTTTAGAAATTTACAGGGCCTGAATTTTGAATATCGCCCAAGGCAAGCATGTTCCGGTTAAACGCATACGGGTAAAAAATGGAAGAGAGCTCAGTAGACAGAAGTTTTTCAGAGAGCCTTGCAGGCATAAAAAATATCGGCAGGTATGAAATAGTCTCAAAACTAGGCCGGGGCGGTTCAGGCATTGTGTTTCTGGCTAAAGACCCCTATATAAAAAGAAAGGTGGCAATCAAGATTGCCCAGACCCCAACAGACAGGTCAAGGGAGAAATTTCTTGTTGAGGCGCAGTCAGCAGGGCAGTTCAGCCACCCAAACATAGTATCTATCCATGATGCGGGTGTACAGGCAGATTTCTGCTACATTGCAATGGAGTATATTGAGGGGCACACCCTTAACAGATACTGTGATAAAAATAATCTTCTTCCCCTCCAAAAGGTTATTGAGATCATATTGAGCGTATGCAGCGCCCTTGACTACAGCCACAGGATGGGGATTATCCACAGGGATATTAAGCCTGCCAATATCATGCTCGATGAAGAGGGTTTAACCAAGATCACCGATTTCGGGGTTGCCCAGATGATAGAGGATATACCTTCAGCCGGTTTTTTTGGCACCCCGAGCTATATGTCACCTGAACAGGTCAAGGAATCTGCAATCGGTTTTCAGAGCGATATCTTTTCAGTTGGCTGTGTATTGTATGAACTCCTTTCCGGGGAGCAGGCATTTCCTGGTGATAATAATTTTTCTATTATCTATAAAATAATCAACACAGAGCCTCCGACTATACTTTCCATACGAAATGACCTGCCTGAGATAATGGGTGATATTGTTAAAAAGGCAATCGCAAAGAATGCAGGTGCAAGGTATCAGACATGCACTGAGCTTGCCTATGATCTGAGGATTGCACTAAGGGGCATATCAGGCTCTGCAGTAAGCAGTGACAAGATAAAGGATGTGGCCGATTACATATCACACCTTAAATTCTTCCAGAGCTTCCCCCATGACGAGGTAAAAGAGATAGTGTCACTGAGTCAGATACTCAAGATAGAAAATGGGAAAAAAATAGTCTCTGAAGGAGAGATAGACGATACATTTTATATACTGATGAGCGGAAGGGCCGGAGTCAGGAAAAGCAGCAGCCTTATAGCCACCATAAATACTGGAGACTGTATTGGTGAGATGGCCCTTATAGGGAGCCAGAAGAGGATAGCAGATGTTACAGCCGAAACAGACTGCATCCTGTTAAAGATCAGCGCATCACTACTTGATAATGCATCCGATTCCCTGAAGCATCTCTTTTTTAAAAACTTCGCGGTAACACTGGTCCAGAGATTATCCACATCCTCCAGAAATAGATAGAATCACAGATCAGTAATACCCTTATCTGTAAATCTTTCATACTGTTTTCTATAGTGTGGATTGCTTCTATCAAGCATTATTGCCTCTTCTATTAACCGGATAGCCTCCTCTCTTTTGCCCATTAGAAAGCAGGCCTCTGCAAGTGTATCTAAGGATTCCGGTGACCTTTCAAGCCTTACAGCGTCCTTTGCCAGTTCATAGCCCCTTTTGATATCATCAGGATCAGGGTTTTGTGCTGAAATAAGAAGCCACGCAAGATTGTTAAGGGCCATAGCCTGTTTTCTGTCAATGACAATTACCTTTTCATATATCTCTTTTGCCTTATCAACCTTTTTCATATCATTATAAACCATGGCAATGTTCATCATAAGCTCAACATCATTCAGGTTTTGTTTTGACTCCTTTTTAATAATAAAACTTATAAGGCTGTATGTTATTTGATTTTTAACAGTGGGTATGAAAAAGATAGATGATAATAACAACACTCCAGTAAGATATGCTATAAAAGCAGATACCATAAGCCTTTTGTGTCTTTTTATCAGATCAGGGTTTTCTTTGCTTTTTAATAGAAATTCCACCCTTTGTCTGATACTGAAGTGGTGCCAGCTTGGCAGATCCCTTATCTTCCCGCTTAAAAGGGCTATCTTTTCAAATGAGCTTATTATAGGTTCAGGGTCATTAAGTGTGACTGCTGCATAGACATCAGCCTCCCTTTCAAAGTGGCGCATGAAAAATCCCATAATAAACCTGAAATATATGATCAGTCCCAGGACTACAGGGAGGGAAAAAACAAGTATATGCAGACTTTCTGTCATGCTGTGTGATGAAAATTTTGAAACCAGGTATCCAGTGAAAATGAGATAATAGTCTGAATCAATAAGCCCCATAACAAGTATGAAAAAACCGATAAATAGTAATGAGAGCTTTACCTGGTGTTTATATTTTGCATGCCCTGCCTCATGGGCCATTACCGCATTCAGTTCAGATGGTGAAAGTATATCCATAAGAGAATCGGTGATCATGATATACCTGTATCCAGGTATGATCCCCATTATCCCTGCGGTCATCATCTTTCCTTCAAGGAGCGGCCAGTTTACGATATCTCTGTATCTTAATCCCAGTTGCCTAAGAAAATTTCTTATGCCCTCTGCCTTTGAAGAATCAGGCAAAGGTTTACAGCCCCAGAAAGACTTTATCACAACAGGTATAAAAATCATGATAATGAGTAGAAATACCAGAAGAAAGATGATCTGACCTGCGGGCCTGTCAAGAAATATTTTAAGCCCCTGCCAGGGACTGTAGTTAATAAGATCAGTAACAATAGAGAGCATTAACCACGGGAATAAAACAGGTATATTAAACCTGATATTTCCTGATATAAAACGCCTCTTGCCAATATCTGTTCCAAAAATCATGTTGTAGGCAGGATGGGCAAAATGCCACATGGTGCTTAAATAGATGATAAAGATAATTAAGGCAGAAAGCCCCTGGAAAACATATATGCTGCCTGCAACCGGTATTGCCTCTATCAGCCCTTTCAGGTTAAATGAAAAGAGGTCAATGCTGAAGAGAATAATAGCTGATAAAGAGAGTTTGAAAATAAGCCTCTGGTAGATGGCCGCATAACCTGATGAAGCACCCCTCTCATATGCCTTGATGAGACGTCTGAACCCCATCCTGCACATAAAGGCATAGATGGCCCAGAAAAGGGCTATCATGGTTATACTGTATAACAGGGAGCCGGAAATATCCCTGTCATAAAGGCTTATATTAAATAAAAGGAGAACAATAATAAAATAGATTATATTATTGAACATACCCTCTATTTATTTCCATTATCATCAGACTTGAATTCCAGGTTACCACCGCCCGGCGGTAAGGTTATGTCACCCTTTATCTGGATAGATACATTATGTCTGTCTTCAAGCTCCACCAGTTCATGTCTCTTCTTATTAAGGATATAGTCTGCCACTTCAACTGGAAGGGCAGCAACAACACTTGATATACCACCTTTAAGCACCCCTTTTTGTATCCTGCGCATAAATGAAAGTGCAGCAGCCCCAGGGCCTATTACCATACCCCTCCCCTGGCAGTGACCACATGTGATATAGGTCTTTGATTCAATGGAAGGCCTTAACCTCTGGCGCGATAGCTCAAGTAAACCGAACTTTGAGATAGGGGCCACATCGGTCTTTGCCCTGTCTTTTTTTAGCTCTTCACGCAGGGTTTTTTCAATCGCCCTCATGTGTTTTCTATCGCGCATGTCAATAAAATCTATAACCACCAGACCGCCGAGGTCACGTAACCTTAACTGCCTGGCTGCCTCCACTGCCGCCTCAAGATTGGTGCTGAAGGCCATGCTTTCTACATCCTTGCTGCTTTTTGCCCTGCCTGAATTTACATCTATGGCAATTAACGCCTCGGTTGGGCCAAAGACAATTGACCCCCCTGATTTGAGCTTTACGTTGTTCAGATAAATGCTTTCAATCTGCTCTTCAACACCGTAGTTGTCAAAAATGGGTCGGTTTTCCTTGTAGAGTTTAACCTTGCTGGAATCCCTTGGGGAAAAAATCCTCATGTATTCCTTTATCTTGGAATAGGTCTCCTTGTCATCCACTATGACCTCTGAAACCTCACTGTTATAATAATCCCTGAGGGTCCTGAGACAGAGGTCATCCTCCTTGTGTACAAGGGTATATGGAGGGAGCTTTGCTACATCCTTCTTGATATTTTTCCAGAGCCTCAACAACCTGTTAAGATCTTTTGAGAGGTCTTTTTTGCTCTGACCTTCAGCGACTGTCCTGATGATATAGCCCACACCTTCAGGATATTTCATATTATTCATTATTTCCTTGAGGCGGTTTCTCTCTTCTTCGCTCTCTATCTTCTTGGATACGCCGTTTATTGTACGGCCAGGGGTAAGAACAACATACCTGCCTGCAAGGGAGATATATGTGGTGAGATGAGCGCCCTTTTTACCCGGCATCTCCTTTAACACCTCAACAAGAAGTTCCTGCCCCTTGTCTATAACCTTTTCAATTGGGGGGTAAGGGCGATCCCTGCTTGTTTCAACTGCCTCGTTGTAATATTCCGGGTGGATTGAGTCTATGGGCAGAAAGCCATTCTTATCAGCCCCGAAATTGACAAAGCAGGCCTGGAGGCTGGGCTCTATACGTTCAACCACCCCTTTGTAGACATTACCCTCCATCTGCTCGCCGCTTATGGTATCAATATGAAACCCTTCAAGCATACCATCAGAAACAAAGGCGATACGGAGCTCTTCTGACTCAACCGCATTGATCAACATAATTTCTTTTTTCATAAATTTTCTCTTCCTGTATATTTTAATAAACAGCAATTAGATTGCTGTAATTTTCTTTGTTAGATACCATCATTTGAGTTAATTTTAAACACTGCTATCTGGTTTAAACCTAAAAGTCAATATTCGTCAGCCAGGATTTCATCAGGTACCTTTTAATGTTTCCTGTTAATCACGCTTGCCGCATACCCTGCACCGAAGCCATTATCAATATTCACCACTGTAACACCTGATGCGCATGAATTCAGCATACCTAAAAGGGCAGCTATACCGCCAAAACTTGCGCCATATCCAACGCTTGTGGGCACAGCAATTACAGGTTTATCAACAAGGCCTCCTATCACGCTCGGAAGCGCCCCCTCCATACCTGCTACAACAATAAGCACCTCTGCGCTGAAAAGTGTCTCTTTTCTCGCAAGTATTCGATGAAGGCCTGCAACGCCAATATCATTTACAATCTCAACCCTGTTTCCCATAAACCCTGCTGTAACAGCCGCCTCTTCAGCAACTGGTATATCAGATGTGCCTGCACATATCACAAGAATGGTGCCACGTCCTGTGATTTCAACAGGCTTTTTTGTCAAAGTAAGGGCCTTGCACCTTTCATGATATTTGCTCTCCGGGAACTCCTTCAAAATCTTTTCCGCCTTCTCATCAGAAAGCCTTGTAACAAGGATGCGCTCATCCTTTTCGTACATTCTTTTCATTATAGATATGATATCTTCGACCCTTTTTCCCTGACCGAATATCACCTCAGGTGTGCCCTTTCTGAGTTCCCTGTGATGGTCTATATTTGCAATGCCAATATCCTCAAATGGCAGGGTTTTAAGGCTCTCCATCACCTCTTCAACCGTAAGATTATTATCCCTGAGATCGGTCAGAAGTTCTTCAAGTTTTTTTTTGTTCAAAGGTATCCCCTTCCCGGAATATCTATTATTTTAATCAGAAGCACTGTTTTGATTATATAACTTCCTGCGGTCCGGTCACACTGTATATCATATGAACAGCCATTTTGATACAGGCTTATCAAATAATTCATGCTTTCAGTGGAAATTAGTAAATTTTACAATAAATTACAATCTTTTTATTCATCCCTCTGGATGCCTCATTTGAACTTGCCAAAAAAAAGGGCGTCATGATCTTGAACCAGGCTGCAACCGTATTACATGCATCAATAAACGAAAGCGGATCATGGAGGATACAGGGGATAACGACGAGTGGACTTACTCTCTTTGATTTAAAGTAATTTTGTTATTCAATCGTGATGTAATGAACAAGCAAGCGAAGTCTGTTTGTTGTTTGTACATAGTGGTAGAAGGACGCGGAGCGTCAGAAAAGGATGTTCCCACGGTGACCATAAGAACAAGAGGAAGGCTAAAGCCAATGGATGCCAGCCTTCGCGGGCATGACGACATAATATTTTTTTCTAAATATAACTTTGCGGTCTTCGCGTCTTTGTTTACCCTGTTAAACATTTTTTGTTGTTGTTTCACCGGGGCGGTTAATCTTTTCCTTGTCCCTTTTTTATTCTTTATAAACGATACCAAATTTTTTGCCTTGACAATGGTTTTATTTTAGAGTCAAAATTTATTTAAGATTCAAAAATGTATGATATTTATAATATAAATATCAGCTTTCCATAGTGTCCTTTATGACACAGAGTCATTAGAAAGCTATCAGGAAGGAGGCTCATTTTGTATCAGTTCAGACCGGTAACAGATCGAATGCGCACAATGTATGAAGCGATTCGTGAGCGTATATATCATGTAGACCCGGAACGATCACTCATCGTTACAGAAGCACATAAAAAATATGAGAAGGTTATACCTCTTCTCAGGTACCCGATGATCTTCCGCGAGATGTGTGAAAAGATGACCCTGAGGGTCGAAGATTTTGAAATCCTGGTGGCAAACAACAGCAAATATTTTTGCGGTACTATAATCAATCCCATCTGGGGCGGAGGAGAGACATACCTGAACCCTGTTGATAAGGGCGAATGGAAAATGGGCGATGACGGCTATTATCACAATTCCGCCACTGATGAGCTTCGAATGATCATGAGCCAGAAAGACTATGACGAGCTGAATTCAGTTCGTGAGTACTGGAAGAGGCGCACCTTTACGAGTCAGGCAGACGCATGGCAGCCTGAGGGTTATGATGAACTGGCTAATCTTGCAGTTCGCGACTTTGGAAAGGAAGCACCGCTTATTCTGATGCCTCCGGGTCACATGACGCCCGGATATTCTAAAATACTGAATACAGGTTATGCTGCCATCTCTAAACAGGCAAGAGAGTGGATGGATGCGCACAGGAACAACCTTATGGGTGATGATGTAGAGAGATATATTTTCTACTCTTCCGTGGAGATATCCTGCATGGGAGCAACAACCCTGCTCAAACGATACGGGCAGACATGCTTTGATAAGGTTAAAGAATGCAGTGACATAAAGCGTAAGGCGGAGCTTACCCAAATGGGTGAAAACCTGATGTGGATTTCCGAGAACCCTGTTCGTACCTTCTGGCAGGCATGTCAGGCGGCGCTGCTTTATGAAATGATGATATCAATGGCAGGTGTAAATGATATCGGCTCTTTCGGTCGCTTTGATCAGTATACCTGGCCCTTTTTAAAAAAGGACGTTGAAGAAGGCAGTATCACCATGGATCAGGCACAGGAGATTGTCGACTGCTTTTTCATGAAGGTAAACAGCTTTTATAATGGCGGTATTGGCCCGCTTGTTCCAATAATCGGGATCGGTAATACCTACCTTCATACCACCATAGGAGGCGTAGACCCTGATACAGGGGAGGACGCCAGCAACCCGGTCACCTACATGACGCTAGAGACATTGGGCAGGCTCAGTCTGCATGATCCGACAGTCTCTCTTCGTGTACACAAAAACACGCCCGATAAGCTGTGGGAGTGCGCCATTACTGTAAACAAACTGGTGGGAGGTCTGCCCCTGTACCAGAACGATGATGTCATTGTCCCCGGTATTATGAAGGAGCTTGGATTCAGCCTGCGTGACGCTAGGGATTACGCACTTATCGGCTGCCAGGAAATTACAGGCTCAGGTAATGACTATGCAGCAGGAAGCGGGATATCACCTCCCAGCGGATATCTGCATTACAGTTCTATGTTTAACATGGCAATCAACGACGGTATTAACCCCTATAACGGCGAACGGTGCCCCATCCACACAGGATACCTGTACGATATGAAGTCAATCGAAGAGGTAAAGGAGGCTTTTACCGCTGTTGCCCGTTATATAGTCAGGGCGCAGGTGTCCATTGACAATTATCTTGAATATATCTTTATGAATAATATGATCTTCCCTATAGTTTCCATATCAGTAGATGGCTGTATGGAAAGCGGAAAAGATATCTCATGCGGAGGAGCCAGATACAACTCATACGGCGGAACTGCCGTGGGCCTGGCCACCATCGCGGACTCAATCACTGCAATTAAATACATGTGTTTTGACAATAAAAAATGCACAACACGCGAGCTCTACGATGCGGTTATGGCCAACTGGGAGGGATACGAGTCTCTTCGCCAGATCATCATAAACGAGGCGCCGCACTTCGGCAATGCCAATCCTTATGCTGATATGGAAATGAAGTGGGTAACAGATACCTATTACAATGTCTGCAAAGATTGCTACAGCACCAGGTCGAAAACCTATAAGGCCGGCATGTACAGCGCTGCTAACCATGTTGCTCAGGGTTACCATACCTGGGCGACACCGGACGGTCGAAAAGCCGGCATGCCGATCGCGGACGCCGCTTCTCCAGTTCAGGGGAGGGACAGGCTCGGACCAACAGCCGTGCTTCAATCCGCTCTATCTTATGACCATGGCAAATTTATGGACGGTATGGCGCTGAATGTACGAATCCATCCATCGGTGCTCGACCGGGAAGATGGGATCGCAAAGGTGCGTGACATGACAAAGACATATCTGAATTCAGGCGGAATGGAAATACAGTATAACATAGTATCCTCCGACACCATGCGCGCAGCGCAGGCGGACCCGGAGACCTACCGCGATCTTGTCGTGCGTATTGCGGGCTTTTCCGCCTATTTTGTGGAGCTTTCTCTCGACTGCCAGAATGATCTTATTTCACGTACTGAAAATTATTTGTAGTGAGTTATCACACGACTGGAGTTGATATTTTCCCTTGTTCCCATGATGTTCGTGGGAACAAGAGGATGAGTGTAATTTCAGATAAAACTATAAGCTCACCTTTTATACCTGTCCAGAAACCCGACCCACTGGACATTCACATTTATGGAACTAAAATCCATATCCACCTTACCTTTAAGGATGTATGGCCTTGCTGCATTTAGCATATGGCAGTAGGTGTTATACACCTTTGGGAAAAACACGGCTTCATATATGCCGGTTGTATCCTCAAATGAAACAAATTTCATCTGGTCACCCTCCTTTGTCATAACAGTTTTGCCTGTTACAAGCCAGCCTGTCATGGTTACATATCTGCCCACAAGCCCAGGTAGATCCTTTGCCTGTATATAATGGATATCTTTAAGAAGATCATTATAGAGTTCAAGAGGGTGCATGGAAATGATAAATCCCAGGGCATCTGATTCATTTTTAAGCATTACCTGCCCTGAATAATCCTCTCTCTTCAGGACCTCTTTTCGGGCAGGCACATTCTTTTTACCATAATCAAACAGGGTTGGAATAGCCTTGTCTTCCTGCTTATCAAAAAACTCAAGTGCCTGCCACACAAGCCCCGGCCTATTGATGCCATTACCAATAGCATCAATGGCCCCGGCCTTTATGAGCGCTTTCACATCCTGAAGGTGAATATGGCCTGACATGCGCCGCAAAAAATCATGAAACGATGTAAACAGGCCATTTTTATTACGCTCATGGATGATTGAATCCTTTGCATCTCTTGTGAGTTCACTTATCTGCATGAACCCTATTCTTATGTGTCTATCCTTACCAGTATATTTAATCTCACTCAGGTTGATATCCGGCGGGAGGATTGTAATCCCCATGCGCCTTGCCTCGGAGATATACCCGTATGTGGAGTAGTACCCCCCGCCGTTTGATATAACAGCGGCCATGAACTCGGCAGGATAGTGCGCCCTGAGCC
Source organism: Desulfatiglans sp. (assembly GCA_012513605.1). Lineage (NCBI taxonomy): Bacteria > Pseudomonadati > Thermodesulfobacteriota > Desulfobacteria > Desulfatiglandales > Desulfatiglandaceae > Desulfatiglans > Desulfatiglans sp. Next base: position 32,518 of record JAAZBV010000052.1, read on the forward strand.
ATGCTGATTTGTATGCCACCATGGTATAGCTTGCCGAGTGGGGTTTACAGAAGCTGTACCCGTCAAACCCCATTATCATATCCCACACCTGATCAATTATATCCCCTGTCACCCCCTTTTCAGATGCCCCTTTTATAAACCTCTCGTGAAAATCCCTTAGTTTTTTCTCGCGGTTTTTTTTACTTACCACCTTCCTCAGCATGTCTGCCTCAGCGGCATCAAAACCTGCCATGTATATGGCGGCCTGGCTCAACTGCTCCTGAAAGACCATAATACCAAGTGTCTCATCCAGTACAGGCGCTAAAAGCTTATGAACATGCTCCCACGGCTCACCATGAAGCCTTGAAACCCATGTTCGTATACACTGGTTGGATGCCGGCCTTATAATGGATGTAACAACGACATTCAGGAGAAAATGATCCATGTTTATGTAATTGCTGAATGGAATTCCGCTCGCCACCTTTGTGAGTACCTGCCTTGTGGCAGGGCTCTCAAAATAGAAGACACCGAATGTGTCACCTTTGTAAAATATCTTCACTGTTTCAGGGTCATCTATTGGGTTCCAGTCTTCATAGTCTATTTTGATACTGTAATTTTTTTCTACAAGGGCAATTGCATCCCGTATAACTGCGAGGCTTCTGTTGCCCAGGATGTCTATTTTAACAAGCCCTGCCTCCTCCACAGAGTCCTTTTCCCACTGGAGCACCTGAACCCCGTTTGCAGATATCTCGACAGGGCAGTAACGCCTAATTTCATCAGGCACAATCACCACACCGCCACAGTGGACAGAGAGGTGATTCAGATGATTTTCAAGCTGGACTGCGGTTTCAATTATTTGATTCCACGGGGTGGTAAACTCTACGCCCCTCATCTTTGGATGATCCATTAACCCCTGCCATACATCCTTAAGACGCCATGCAAAGCCGATCCTCTCTGTTACAGTGCCGATCTCCTGCTCAGTAAGCCCGAACACCTTGGCAACCTCCCTTATTGCAGAGCGTGCCCCAAAGGTATTATGATTTGCCACCATAGCGGCCTTTTTATTCCCATGATGTGAAAAAAGGTAGTCCAGCACCTGCTCGCGCTCATCCCATGCAAAGTCTATATCTATATCAGGCGGGTCAACCCTGCCGGGGTTCAGAAAACGTTCAAAAAAAAGGTTATGCCTTATGGGGTCAACATGGGTTATACCTAAGGCATATGAGACAATGGATGCAGCAGCGCTCCCCCTGCCGCATGAACGGGGCGATTTTTTTGCGAGGTCAGCCACAACAAGAAAATAGTGGCTGAAATTCTTTTCAGATATGATCCGCATCTCATGGTCAATGCGCGCCTGTACCCTTTCTGTAATCTCGCCATAACGCCTTTTGCACCCCGCTATTGTTGCATTGTAAAGCGTGTCAAATGCCTGTTTATCGCCCATCCTCTCAAAGGAAGGAAAGGTGAGGCTGAATATATCCCACTCCCTCATGCACTCATTAGCCACCCTGACCGTATTTGCGATTGCATCAGGGGCATGGGGGAAGTGGTCAACCATTGATTGTGCTGAACAGAAAAAATTGTGTTCAAGGCAGCAATCATTTTTTTTAAGACGGGAGAGCTTTGTGTTAAGTGCTATTGCCCTTAATACCCTGTGGAGCTGGTACTGCTCTTTATTAATAAGATACACCCTGTTTGTGGCAATAGGCGGGAGACTGTACTCCCTTGCAAAGGCAAGGCACTTATGCATGCTGTACCCCGGTGACATCTCAACATAGAGGTCTGTATCCGAATCACGCCTGAGGGCCTTAAGCAGCCTGAAATCATCCGAGAATATTATAAGCCCGTTTCTGTATTCCCTGAGCGCGTCAGCCAGTTCAAAACCCTTGTGACACTGCCTGGCAGATATGATACGGCACAGGTTTGAGTACCCTTCCCTGCTTTTTACCAGGATGACCGCCCTGCTGTTATCTGTTGTGATCTCGCTCCCAACAATGGGCCTGATACCCATCTCACGGGCTGTTTCAAGAAAAAATATAAGCCCGTACAGGCCGTTTGTATCAGTAAGGGCAAAGGTATTCATACCTGTATCAAGTGCAGCATGGCAGAGCGCTTCGATTGCGCCAATGCCGCGGCACCTGGAAAAGGAGGAGTGGACGTGAAGGTGGATAAAAGCCATGATATCACCACAGAGACACAGAGATCACAGAGTTTTTGTTTTAAAGTATTAATCTTTTTATTCCCTGCTTTAAAACAGGTACATTAAAATTTATTAAAAGGCCAATCTTAAGGCCTCTCAATTTTAAATAAGTCAATAATTGTGCCTCATGTATAGGTAACAAACCATCAACAGACTTCAACTCAAGAATGACAATGTTTTCCACCAGAATATCTATTCTGTATCCACAATCCAGTGTTATACCTTTATATTTGATTGGAAGAGATTGCTGTCTTTCATAATGAATATGGTGCAATTTGAATTCATGACAAATGCATTCCTCATAGGTAGATTCCAGAAGGCCTGGGCCCAACTCTTTATGTACTTCAATTGCCGCACCAATTATCTGACCTGTAAGATTATTTATCTCCATTCTATCGCTCCTTATCATAATATATCGAATTGTTTCTGTTTTCTAAGGAAGCATTCATTTAACCCAACAGATGTTACTCTGTTTGATTAAAACAATCACATCCTCTGTGCCCTCTGTGTCTCTGTGGTTAGACTATAGTTTTCCCATAATTAACCAGTGCGTCCCCATACTTACCCCTTATTCTGTCCATCGCAACAGATATGCTGTTCCTTTTTAAGACCCCCTGATCAGGCCGTGAAAAGAGCGGAAGCTGCCCTGCTGTTTTTTTGAGGTCTGTAAACCTGACCCTCATGAATCTTACAGCGCATCTCCTGTCACAGGCCCTGAAAAAGAGACCTTCAATAACCGGGTAAAGTTCGCTCTCCCAGAAACCCTGTGAGGTAAGGGTGGCCTTTCTTACACTCTCCAGTTGATCCGAGTACCTGACCATAAGCCCTGCCCTGCCCGGCCTTAGCCCCCTTTTTCTGAGCCTTTGGCTGCATCTCTCTACAAGCCTGTAGAGCTCGGCCAGAAGAGATTCATCATCATTGATATCCCTTTCAAGGGTGACATCCTCGCTTATTTCAGGTTCTGCTGAGGGTGGAAGCACAGGGGTGGGATCAATGCCTGTTGCCCTCTCGTGTATAACCCATGCCTGATTCTTGAAGATCAACTTCAGGTTACAGGCCTCCATCTCGGCTATCTCCTTCACAATGGTGATATTAAGCTCTTCAAGGAGCATACGGCTTTTCACATGGCCTATGCCGGGGAGATAATCTACACCAAGGGGGGCCATAAAGGATGATTCTTTTCCCTGATCAATATCCATGATGCCGCCTTTTGGTAAAAGCCTTGATGCAATGCTTGAGACCATCTTGTTCCCTGCAACACCAACCCCACCGGAAAGTGAGAGGCGGGCATTTATGTCGCGGCTTATGCGCATGGCAGCATCCTTTGCCCTGCCCCACAGCCGATTTGTGCCTGTAATATCAAGAAAGATATGCCCCGGTTTTGAGGGCTCCCACACAGGCGTATACTCGGAAACAGCCCTTGAAAGAAGCATTGAACCCCTTTCCACCAGGGCCGGGTTCGGTGGGAGCACAATCAGTTCAGGGCAGAACCTTAATGCCTTTCCAATGGCCATACCCGTGAATATCCCTTCACCCCTGGCCTCTGATGATGTAGCAAGGATCAGGGCCCGGTCTGACTGTTGCGGCGCAACAACAACAGGTCTCTCCCTCAACTCCGGATGATTAAGCCTCTCCAGGGTTATGGGGAAGGAGGGAATATGGACATGTAAAACATTACGAACCATGCAAATAACTCATACATGATACAGGTATCAAAATGGTGTACGGTTTAAGGTATAAGGTTTACGGTAAGATTTTTGATCTGGCCATAATCAGCTTTGACAGCATGCTCCCGATGGCATTACATTCTTCGCTTAATAATTCAAATTGCTGTCTGGGAATATAGCCTATTTCATGTGCTATAATTGCCTGATTGAGAAGTTCTGCAGCAGAACCTTTAGCAATATAGAAGAAATTTACAGATTGTTTATTCGTATTCAGCTCATCTCCCTCAGCTATATTACTCGGTATGGAAATTGCTGCTCTCCAAATCTGATCTTTTAAGCAATAATCCCTTTTTAAAGGACCCTGATTGATTATTTTATAAATGGAAACAGCCAGACCCTTAGCGCGTTGCCAGACTTTAAGCTTCTGAAAATCTCCCATAACAATCCCTCCTTATACCTCAAACCGTACACCGTATACCTAATACCATAAACCTCAAACCATAAACCTCAAACCGTAAACCTCACACCGTACACCGTGTCTTTATTTATAGTACCTCAACACCCCAACAACCTTACCCTCTATGCGCAGGTCTCCTTTCTCCACAAATATGGATTCCATACCCTCATGGGCAGGCCTCAGTTCCACATGTTTGCCTGTTTTGTAATACTTTTTTACTGTTGCCTCGTTACCTATGAGGGCAACCACTGTTTCGCCTATCTCTGCCCATGACTGTTTTTTGACTATAACAAAATCACCATCCATTATCCCCTCTTCCTGCATGGAAAAGCCCTGAACCTCCAGGACAAAGTGATCCCCCCCGCCAAGCATGGAGGGAGGCACCTCAATAACATCATAGTTTTCAATGGCCTCAATGGGTTTTCCGCCTGCAACCTTGCCTAATAGCGGGAGTTCAAGCCGTTTTGTCTCAACAGGGCTTATTACCTCTATGGAACGCTTCATGTTTTTTTCAGGCAGGCGTATATACCCCTTTTTTTCAAGCAGTTTAAGGTAGGTGGTTACAGTGTTGTAGGAGCTGAACCCGAAACGGGTGCATATCTCATCAAAACTGGGGGACTGCCCCCATTCACCAATATAGCCGGATATATAGGTAAGCACATCCTTCTGTTTATCTGTGAGTTTCATCCCCTGCCCCCTTTTGTTTGTTTATATGCAAAGCAACAGCTCTTTCAGTTAAACTTACAGCTTACAAAATATTACTGTAATTAAAACTGTAAGTCAAGCGATAAAAATAAGGCATAATGAAATGGCCCCCTTAAGCCGATATAATTGAAGTAGATTTAAAAATTTATTATTTGAGTTAAACTGGCATAAAATTTGATAATTATGATATTATGCATTAGCCTGACAACAATGAAAAAGCCGGGTTAAGGAGTGTTTAGCTAAACAAAAACCTTTACAAATGGTGGCATGATGAGTCTACGCATACAAAGAAATTCGATATGGAAAACAACTCTCTCAATAATCCTTTTTGCAGCCTGCATATCACTTGCAGGTTGTGGAGACAGGGGCGACAAGGTATATAAGGTGGGCATTCTATCTGAGGTAGAGGCCTTTACAATAATTGCGGACGGTTTCAAGTCAAAAATGGCTGAGCTGGGCTATGTAGAGGGGAAAAATATCCTCTATGATGTCAAGATCGCCAATATGGACCCTGAACAGGAGAAGCAGGTTGCCAGGGATTTTGTTAAGGATAATGTAGACCTGATTTTTACCTTTCCCACAGAGGCAAGCATTGCAGCAAAAGAGGCGACCAGGGACACAGATATCCCGGTTGTTTTTGCCAACGCTAATATAGAAGGAACAGGCCTTATAGAAAGCATACGTCAGCCTGGCGGCAATATCACAGGTGTCCGGTTTCCAGGGGCCGATAATGATGTGATGCGCCTCAGTTTTTTTCCAAAGTTTGTTCCCAATGCAAAACGTATACTGATACTCTATGATCCCAATTATCCTACAACACAAAAGGTTGCAGAGGCCCTGCGTGAGGCAGCGCCATCATTTGGAATAACACTGCTTGAGGACCACATAACAAGTGTAGAAGGGCTTAAAGATACCCTAAATAAACGGAGCGCCCAGGCGGATATAGGCATAAATGCCATACTTATTATGCCCGAGTTTATCAACCATGCGCCTGACGGTTTTCAGGCTATAGTAGATTTTACCAATAAACACAGGATACCCCTTGGGGGCGGCGCCCCGTTTACTGTAGATCAGGGGGCCATTTATACCTTTCACCCTGATTTTTTTGAAACAGGCATGCTTGCTGCCACAATGATAGATAAGATATTCAAAGGCACACCTGCTGGAACAATACCTGTTGCATCACCTGAGAGCCACCTTCGTATAAACTACAAGGCTATGCAGGAACTTGGGTTACCGATTAATGAGGGATTATTGAGCAGAGCAAAGGAGATAATCCGGTAAATTGTCAGTAAACAAAAAATCAGAAAAATTCAGAAGCCTTGCGGTAACACTGGCCACAGGGTTTTCTGTGCTGACCATGGCGGCCCTTGTTATTGCCACTACTCTGCAGATGTTTTTCAGCTTTCATGCACAACAAAAAATCATCCTGACAAATCAAAAACTTATAGCTAAGGATGCGGCAAACGCCGTTGAATTTTTTATACAAGAGAAATTAACCAAACTGGAATCCACCTCAAGACGCAGAAATATGCCGATTACCCCCAAAAAGGCCCAGGAACCAACCCTTGAAAGATTAATGGGGCTTGAACCGGCATTTCGCCAGTTGATACTTTTTGACTCAAAAAGAGAAGAGATAGCAAGGATATCCCGTATTACAAAAATCGCCTCTGCCCAGCCTGAGCATTTTAACAGGGATGAACTGTTTCAAAAAACGAAAAACAATCAGACCTATATCGGCCCTGTATATATCGATGAAACAACAAGTGAACCCATGATGATCATGGCAGTGCCTGTAACAGATGTATTTGGCGATTTTCTTGGCACACTGATAGCTGACTTGAATCTGAAATTCATGTGGGACCTGATGGGAAGGATCAGGATCGGTGAAAATGGCGTAGCCTACGTGGTGGAAAAGCAGGGGTACCTGATCGCATATCGGGATATAGCCCCTGTATTAAAGGGAGATAACCTCTCTCATCTCAGGGAGGTGGATATCTTTGTAAAAGAAAAGACCTCTGCATCTGATATATCACCCAGGATATCACGTGGCATTAACAATAAGCTTGTAATAGCAAGCCATGTCCCGCTTTCATCACCAGAATGGGCTGTTATTGTTGAGCTGCCGATCCTGGAGGCATATCAGCCTGTGGTAATGACCCTTATACTCTCAGGATCTGTCATGCTCCTGAGCCTTATACTGGCGGTAATATCAGGTCTATTCCTGTCAAGAAGGCTTACAAAACCTGTTATAGAACTCAGGGATGCGGCAAAAAAGATTGGCAAAGGCCAACTATCACTTGAGATAGATATCCAATCCAATAATGAGATCGGTGAACTTGCAAAAAGTTTCAGCCTGATGATGAATGACCTGAAAACCACAACCGTATCAAGGGATGCCCTTGAAAAGGAGGTGGCAGAACGAAAGCAGGTAGAAAAGGTGCTGCTGGAAAGCGAGCAGAAGATGAAGGCAATCCTTATGGCCTCGCCTATAGGGATCGGTCTCATAAACAATGGAAGACTTGAATGGGCGAATGAAACACTCTTCACCATGTCGGGTTATGAAGAAAGATCCCTGCTTGGAAAAAACATATCTATACTCTTTGTAAGTGATGCAGAATATGAGCGCGTAGAAAAGGGACTTTTTACAGATAATAAAGGTGATGCTGTCAATATTGAAACACAATGGGTGAAAAAAACCGGCGCCGTGGTTGACTGTATTTTAGGCGCCTGCGCCCTTGATTCAAAAGATCTTTCAAAGGGTATGATACTCACTGTGATAGATATATCTGAATCAAAGGAGTTGCACTCAAAACTCATGCGCGCCCAGAAGATGGAGGTAATAGGCACACTGGCAGCAGGAGTGGCCCATGACCTGAACAATATACTGGGTGGTGTAGTTAGCTACCCTGAACTTTTAACACTGGACATGCCTGACACAAACCCCCTTAAAGGTCCGCTCCTTACAATAAAAAAGGCGGGTGAAAAGGCAGCCGCAATCGTACAGGACCTTCTTACACTTGCAAGAAGAGGGGTTTCTGTAAACGAGGTTTTAAACCTTAACACCATAATCAGCGAGTTTTTAAAAAGCCCTGAGTGTGAAAACATCCTCTCCTTTCACCCGAATATCGAGGTGGATATTAACCTTGATGAGGGGCTATTAAATATACTGGGGTCAGGTTTTCACCTCTCAAAGATAATCATGAACCTTGTATCCAACAGCGCAGAGGCCATGCCTCATGGAGGAAGGATTCAGATAACAACAGAAAATCAATACCTGGACACGCCTGTTTCAGGCTATGAAAATATAAAAGAGGGGGAGTATGTTACACTCACTGTATCTGATACAGGGGAAGGCATTCCTGAGGCAGATCTCATCAAGATTTTTGAACCCTTTTATACAAAAAAGAAGATGGGTAGAAGCGGCACCGGTTTAGGTATGACCGTTGTATGGGGCACAGTTAAAGACCACAAAGGGTATGTTGATATCAGGAGTGCAGAAAACAGGGGAACAACTATCAGGCTCTATTTTCCGGCAAGCAGGGAGAATATGGCAGCAAATAAATCCTCCATGCCAATTGATCTATATAGAGCAAAAGGTGAATCCATACTGATTGTTGATGATGTAGAAGAGCAGAGGATAATCCTCTCCAGGATATTGGAAAAACTGGGATACAGGGTAACTGCGGCTTCCGGCGGTGAGGAGGCCATAGAATATATGAAAAACAACTCTGCTGATCTTGTTGTCCTTGATATGATCATGGAACCGGGGATCAATGGCCTTGAAACATATAAACAGATACTTGAAATACACCCTGGCCAGAAGGCGGTTATAGCAAGCGGGTTTTCAGAAACAGAACATGTAAGAGAGACATTACGACTCGGCGCCTCTGCATATATCAAAAAGCCCTATAATATAGAAAAAATAGGACTCGCAATCAAAGATGCCCTGGCAAGGTAAGGGGCTTAGCTCTTTTATAATATACTGATGTGAAGATTTTTCACCACGGAGGACACGGAGAAAAGTTTTTTATTATGTTATTAATTAACAATTTTTGCTTAGCACCCTTCCTGGCGCGCCGTAGGCTTGGCGAAGGGGGCTGAGTCTTTGCGGTTAAATTTTAGCCTGTCACTTCAACCATACAAGTACACGGAAATCACGGAGACTGATATTAAATAACTTCTCTGTGCCCTCTGTGGTAAATGGCATTTTTGGAGCTTCAGATTCCCTAAGTCTATTTCGAATCACTGTTCACCAACCATACATCTTTCAGCAAGGTTATTTTTCTGACATCAAAAATTACCCGGCATATTTTTCAACTTTAAGCGTCAATTGCCTGACTTTTTACACCCCATAAATATTACTATATTATGTAACATTTTGTTATCACTTGTTTTTTAGTATAATTTACATTGTGGCACTCATATTGCAGGATTCAAGTAAAAGTTAAAGCTCAAGTTAATTCTTCATGAGATGAGGGAATAAAACCTCTTCTTTTCATAAAGGGTTAATCAATTTGGAAAACAAATATTTAAGGCATCACCGGGATATGTAAATCAAAGGGGCGGAGCCTGCCCTTTGATCTCCCCAAAAAACTATCTAGAGTTGCGAATAATCATGAATGAAATGTCTCTTGACAGGCAAATGTTTACAATCAAGGAGCTGAGTGAAAAACTCGATATCCCAAAGCCTACCATCAGGTTCTGGGAAAAGGAGCTTGAGGGGATTATTGTTCCATTAAGGAGCAACGGTGGCCAGAGAAGATACAACGAGTCTCATATCCCTCTGTTTGAGCAGATAAAAAGGCTGAGAAATGCAGGCAGGAGTATCTCACAGGTTAAGGAATATTTTAATAATAGAAACAGGACAACAAACTCACCTGAGAGCGAGATAGATATGCTCACAAAAAGGATCTCTGACCTGGTTAAAATGGAAGTAACAAAATTCTTAGGTATAAAATGACGAACTGGCAGACACACATAAACGAAATAAAAGATATCCTTCTTACATTATCTGTCAGGGATAAAAACGGACATATAACCGAGACCGATACTGGGTTTAAACAATTACAGAATTATACCCTCGGGGTTCTGGAAAGAAAAAAAACCATATACTTTATTGGTAACGGTGGCAGTGCATCTATTGCAAACGAGGCTTCAGCAAATCTTGCAGCGAATACAGGGATACATACAGAAACATTTTATAATTTCTCTCTTCTCACTTCAATTGCCTTTGATTCGGGCTATGATGAAATATTCGCTGAACCCTTGAGAAAAAGAATGGTTGCAGGGGATATGCTTGTAGCTATATGCAGTTCAGGAGAAGTACCAAACATCTTATTAGCGGTAAAAGAAGCAATTAACACCGGTGCAACTGTATGTACCTTTTCAGCCATAAATTCAAAAAACACTTTACGATCCCTTGGTACATTAAACTTCTATGTTTCTGCTGAAACTATTATGGATGCAAATCTCTCTCATATGGAAATAATGAATTGGTGGATTAAGCATATGATATCAATTGTATCGTGGCAGGAAGACATTAACAAAAGATACAATCAATATAACTACAGATATGAAGGTAAATTTACAGGCAATTAATTGTTTTAACTACCAATTTCCTGATAATGGTAAAGCAATAATAAAGAGAGGAGTAAGGTAATGAAAACAGTAATTTTTGCAGGAGGCATAGGGACCCGCATCTCCGAAGAATCTCATCTTAAACCCAAGCCAATGATCGAAATAGGTGAAAAACCCATACTATGGCATATCATGAAAATATTTGAGGCGCAGGGATTTAATGACTTCATTATATGTGTAGGCTATAAAAGTTATGTTATTAAGGAATATTTCTTAAACTACTATGTTTACAATTCTGATGTTACCATCAACCTTAGTACAAATAGTTTTGAAGTACACAGATCCAATACTGAAAAATTCAGAGTTACAATAGTAGATACAGGAGTTAATACAGGGACTGCCGGTCGTCTTAAACGTGCTCAACACCACATTGGCAATGAAGAATTTTTACTCACCTATGGAGACGGAGTAGCGGATGTTGACCTTAAACAATTAATAGCTCATCACCATGAACATGGAAAGATCGGGACTGTTACCGCTGTCCAGCCAGAAGGTCGATTCGGTTTACTCGATATAGAATCTGATTCTCATGTGAAATATTTTAATGAAAAATTATCAGGAGATGGTGGATGGATTAACGGCGGTTTTTTCGTGTTGAAACCAGAAATATTTAATTACCTGCCTGATAATGCTGATCAATTGATGTGGGAGGATTACCCTCTTGAAAAACTCACAGAAGATAAACAGCTATCAGCTTATAAACATAAAGGTTTCTGGAAGTGCATGGATGCCATAAGAGATAAATTTGTTCTTGAACAGCTCTGGTCATCAGGCCAGGCCAAATGGAAAATATGGGATTAGGATTTTAAGTAAGCACACGCATGTTTAAAGATATCTATAAAAATAAAAAGGTTCTAATTACAGGTCATACAGGATTTAAGGGATCATGGCTTGCCCTATGGCTCTCAAAATTGGGTGCCAATGTGATTGGGTATTCACTTATTCCTCCAACTGAACCAAACCATTTTCAACTGCTCAATCTGGATATTGTGTCAATTACTGGTGATATTAGAGATTATGAAAAACTTAAACAAATATTAAAAGAACATCAACCGGAAATCATATTTCACCTTGCTGCACAGGCTATTGTAAGAAAATCATATTTAGACCCTATTGAAACTTTTAGCACTAATGTCATAGGTACAGTAAATGTACTTGAAGCATCCAAAGCTGTGGAAAGTGTCAGAGCTATTATCAATGTAACCAGCGACAAATGCTATGAAAATAATGAATGGCTCTGGGGATATCGTGAAAATGATCGGCTGGGAGGATTTGACCCCTACAGTGCATCAAAAGGCTGTGCAGAAATTCTAACCAGTTGCTGGCAAAAATCATTTTTTAGTATTGAAAACTATGGAAAGACACATCAGACACTTCTTGCAAGCGCCAGGGCCGGAAATGTTATAGGTGGTGGCGACTGGGCTCCTGATCGGCTTATACCTGATATAATGAGGGCAATCAACCGTCATGATAAAGTTAAAATTCGAAATCCATATGCTACACGCCCCTGGCAACATGTGCTTGAACCTTTAAGCGGGTATTTGTTACTCGGCCAAAACCTTCTTAAGGAGAAAAAAGAGTTCGCTGAAGCATGGAATTTTGGACCATCTGATGATGGTAACAAATCAGTAGAAGAAATCGTCCGAAATGTTAAAAAAGACTGGCCAATACTGGATTATGAAATTCCAAAGTCAATCGATCAACCTCATGAGGCTGGTCTTCTAAGACTCGATTGTTCCAAGGCAAAAAGCAAATTAAAATGGCAGCCGGTCTGGACAAGCGACAGAGCTATTGAAAAAACTACACATTGGTATAAAAACTATTACGAATCTATGAGCATACTAACCTCTGAGCACATAAACGAGTATACTTCTGAAGCAAAATCTAAACATATCTCTTGGACCGAATAATGAAATTTATTGAAACAAAGCTAAAAGGGGCCTTCATCATAACACCTGATCTTATTAAAGACGAAAGAGGTTATTTTGCCAGGGTATTCTGCCAGCAGGAGTTTTTAAATAATGGCTTAAATTCAAACCTTGTGCAATGCAATATATCTTTCAATAATCTTAAAGGTACACTGCGCGGTATGCATTATCAATTGCCGCCGCATTCTGAAGTAAAGCTTGTTCGCTGCACTGCAGGCTCTATCTGGGATGTCATAATTGATCTTCGTTCTGATTCATTAACATATAAACAGTGGTTTGCAGCAGAACTCTCAGAAAAAAATCATCAAATGCTCTATGTTCCGAAAGGTTTTGCGCATGGTTATCAAACACTCGAAGATAATACAGAGGTTTTTTATCAGGTTTCAGCTTTTTATAAAAAGGAAAGTGAACAAGGTCTAAGATGGAATGATGCTGTATTTGGAATAAAATGGCCTTATCCAGTAAGCGTTATTTCAAAAAAGGATTTAAATCACTCTGACTGGGAGACAGAATAATGCGAGTCTTTGTTACTGGCGCATCAGGGTTCATAGGTTCTCACGTAATTGAAAGGCTGATATCCACTGGCCATAAAGTGGCTGCCCTTGTTAAGCCTGGAAACCCTATGATGCGATTAAAACCATTAGAAAATACTTTTGAATTATTTTCTACTTCCCTTGAGGATACCTGTCTGCTAAGAAAATCTATCAATACCTTCCAACCTGAAGCATGCATCCATCTGGCATGGTATGCAGAACCTGGAAAATACCTTAATTCTGAAAAGAACATTCAATCCCTTGCATCAAGTCTATCACTTTTTCAGATACTTATTGAAGCCGGATGCAAACAGATTATCGCAGCAGGGACATGTTTTGAATATGACACAAGCTTTGGTTATTTAAATGAAGATACACCTGCCAGACCTGCAAACCTCTATGCTTCAACTAAATTATCATGTTACCTGACTGGCAGTCAGTTAGCAGCGAAATCCGACATAGCCTTTGCATGGGGACGTATTTTTTATCCATATGGTCAATCGGAAAATCCCAATCGACTGGTACCAGCAGCAATCATGGCATTAAATAATAATCAACCCTTTCCTGCCAGTCCGGGAGAACAGATCCGTGACTACATACATGTGTCAGATGTAGCTTCCGCATTTTGCACTTTATTGGAAAAACAGGCAGATGGAATTTATAATATATCAACAGGTATTCCTGTATCGATCAAGCAATTACTTGATAGTATAGGCGAGCTGATGAATAAAAAAGATTTAATCCGTATTGGGGAGTTACCTTACAGAGTATGGGAACCGCCATTTATTTGTGGAGCTAACAATCAATTGAAATCTCTTGGATGGAATCCATTTTTTTCACTAAAAAATGGTTTATTAGATGTAATAAATGGTTAGGTAATCGACGCATAACTAAAAGTCTTTATAAAGGAAAATAAATTGAGCGCTGAAATAAAGCCACGAATCAATCTTGACAAAAGAACAAAACTGGAAGAAGTTATTCCTCTAAAAACACCCTTCGTCATTTTTGTTGACCCTTCAGATGCCTGTAATTTTAAGTGCAAATTCTGTCCGACAGGGGATAGAGAATTGATGAGAAAAGTAGGTCGCCCCCTACAAACTATGTCATTTGATCTCTTTAAAAAAATCGTAGACGATATTAATGAGTTTGATGACCCTTTAAAGGTATTGCGACTGTATAAAGATGGTGAACCTCTTCTGAATCCCAGACTTGCAGATATGATCAAATATGCAAAAAGCAGCTCAAAGATAAAATCAGTTGACACTACTACAAATGCATCACTTTTTACCAAAGATAAAAATCTAGAAATTATTGAAGCTGGTCTTGATAGAATTAATATATCAATCGAGGGTGTGAACAATAAACAATATAGAGAATTTTCAGATTACAAAATAAATTTTGATAAATTTGTTGGTAACATCAAACATTTTTATGAAAACAAACGACAATGCGAGGTTATTATTAAAATAAATGGTGATCTGATTTCAGAAGATGACAAAAACTTTTTCTATGAAGTTTTTCACGATATAGCTGATGGAATATCCATAGAACATGTTATGTCCTGCTGGCCGGAATTTAAATTGAATGGAATAGAAGTCAATATGGAAAAGGGGCTGTATGGTCAAAAAATTGAGGAAGTTTTGGTTTGCCCATATGTTTTTTATTCTTTTTCAATTAATTCTGATGGAGCAGCCAGTCTTTGCTTTCTGGACTGGTCACGCAGGCTAATTATTGGAAATGCAAATCAAGATAGCCTTAAAGATATTTGGTTTGGAAATAATATCAGAGAATATCAAAAGATGTTCCTGACAAAAAATAGAAAGCAGCACCCGGTATGCCACAACTGTGGACAACTGACACATGGTTTGCCTGATAACGTTGATAACTATGCAGAGAGGCTATTAATCAAGATCCAATCAGAATAGGTTTAAATATGAAACTCAATAAAATAATAGATTGTCCGATATGTGAATCAACAAAAACTGAAAACATGATGCAAATAAATTGCGGAGGCTTTGATGGATCAGTCTTGTATAAGGTTATTTCTATTAACACATGTAATAACTGTGGACATATTTTCAATAAATTAACTTCCGATGATATTGAAGGGCTTATCAAATACTACAACACTGAATATGCACCTGTTAATATCAATGCTTCTTATAAAACCGGTAATAAGCCCGGTGGTGAGGGGAATGATGCTTATATTAGATATAGCAAGCTCTACCAATTTATTTCCTCATTTATTTCCCCTGAATCCAAGATTCTTGATGTAGGATGCGCAATGGGTGGATTTCTGGATTTCCTTAATGATAAAGGCTTTATTAATCTTTCAGGTATTGATGTAACAGATGATTTCCTAGACTATGCTAGGCAAAATAAAAGATACAACATAAAGGTTGGTAGCGCGGATTCAATCCCTTTTAAAGAAAATTCCTTTGATCTGTTAACTGTAAATCAGGTTATTGAACATCTTGTATCTCCAAGTAAAGTTTTTCAGGAAGCAGGAAGGGTTTTATGTGAAGGTGGGTTATTATATATTGGAGTTCCTGATGCATTAAGGTACGGGGATGACAATCCATTTGATTTTTACTGGTTATTAATTAGAGATCATATTCAACATTTTGATGTGGAACATTTAAAATTAATAGCAGAATTAGAGGGATTTGAATTACTTAATATTAATCCAAATGAAAGTCTTGTATTAACTCCAGAACTAAAAATGCCGAGCCTGGATGTAATTTTCCGTTATACCGGGAAAAGAAATCAATTGAAAATTACTGATAACTGTTTCTATTTAGCGGAAAATTTCAAGGAATATTTATCGTTAAATTTGGAAAAACTTAAGGAAAAAATTAA
>JAAZBV010000053.1 GCA_012513605.1 Desulfatiglans sp.
AGCTTGACAGTGAATATGAGCTGTATAACTACAACGCCAGGCTCTATGACCCTGTCATGAGCAGGTTTATATCTCCGGATACAATAATCCCTGATCCATATAACCCGCAGTCTCTTAACAGGTATTCATATTGTTTGAATAATCCATTGAAATATGTTGACCCGAGTGGTAATTATGCAGGTGTTTATGCACCTGGTTCTAACCCCTGGAGTAATGTGGATTGGTGGAATAGCTTCAATACCTTCAGCCCTGAAATGATTAATCTTTTGGGACCTGTAATGGGACCTGCTGCCTATGCAGAAATGGAAAGAATGAATATAGTTGTTCGTTCTCGTACAGCGAATGTAACAGCAGGCCCATTCCCTGATGGGCAAACCCTTACTTCTAATGAATATTTCTTCATGGCTGTACCTAATGTTGATCAATTCATGAGGGGTTTGAATGGAAACTTAGGTATTAATAATAGCATGGGAGGACAACCAGGATGGTCGGGTAGTACTAATAACCAAAAAGGTTCAGAAATGGGTGTTCCAATTGTAACTATCATCATGAACAATATTGATTGGAACAAGGTTAAAAAATTAAATCCAAATATATTAGGTGATCCTTATCGTTCGAAAATACTAAGATGGGGAGATAAAATTGAGAAAATGATTTTTGAGAAAACTCTTAAAAAACTTGGTATTCCTATACCTAATTCGCTTCTTGGTAAGGCTTCAATGGCTTTAGGAGTATCTGCTGGTGCAATCAGCTTTATTTTAACTAACCCAACAGAACTTGGCTATTCAGATCTGTATTATCCTGATGGAACCCCAGCTTTTGAATATAATCCTGATGGAACTTTAAAACGGAGTCCTTGGAATAATAATTATTAATAAATGCGCAGCATAAGTAATGGTGTAATATAAAAAGGGTGGAAATATGATACTAAAAACAATGTTTTTATTAAATCCAAATTTTTTAGGGATTTATATACTTTCTGATAAAATTTGTTTATATGACCATAAAAAAAATAAAGATCAAGAGTTTTTATTTGATGAACAAATGTATCAAAAAAATATTGAAGAAAATGTTTTAAATACTTTGCCTAATGTATTTGTAACTATTCGAAAATTATTTAAACGTTGGCCTCCACTTAGGGTGATTTTATGTGGCGACATTAACTTGCCGACCTTAACGAAACCTTTTATTGAAAAAATTGCTGAAATATTCAATCTTGAAATCTATTCTATTGATTATAAACTTTGTATTGCGGTTGGGATTGGTCTGGATATTTCTGAGTTAAAAAAACATATCATTTTCATTTCATCAGATAGTTATGTTCAAGGATATATCTTGTTTGGCTCAAAAATAATAAATGAAATGAAAATTCAAATCTCAGAGGAAGTTGATACAGAAGAAGCTATATCTGTCCTACTAAAGGAGTTAAAGGCAACAATTGATTTGGATATTAAGACATTTTTTTATAATGCTAAATTTTCAAACGATACATATAATGAGATTGATATAAATTGGAGACTTGATTTTCAAGAGAACATAAATCTAATATCTATAAATAATAAACCTATATTAATAAAAAGAGATTTTGGTATATTTAAAATCAAGATTTTTGATAATGGTCGTGAGTATATCAAAAAAGGAATTAATGAATTTTGTAAAGCTGCAAAACATTTGGGAGACAATCCATAAGAAACGATCAGAGTTATCAGTTACAAGCTATAGATCAATTAAGTCTATGTTATAAAATCATAATGATCATAATAAAAAAGAGGGAACAGATTATGACTGCAATAAGTAAAGAAAAGATGATAGGGGTGATTGTTTGCATTCTTTTATTTTGCTTTATAAGCATTGCCAATGCACAGGAAAAGATAACTGACGAAACATTGATGAGCATTGATTCAGAAGTAAAGGGATACCTGGAGAAAGGGGACATTAATAACGCAGCCACTAAAATACTTGATGCCTATGAAAAGGCGGCAAATGATAAAAGCAGCTTAAGCCCTGCTGCAACAAAGGATTTATCAGACAACCTTTTTAAGATGGGTGAAGCAGTGCATAAAAAAGATGGGGCTGATAAAGCCAGGAACTGGCTTGAGAAAGCTATCGAGATGAACAATAAAAATGATGAGGCCCATATGCTTCTAGGCTGGACATACTTTGAGAAAAAGGATTTTGACAAATCATTAAGTTTTTTCAAGGCTGCAAACGCTGTCAACCCCAGCCCAAAAAGTTATCAGCTCATGGCTGTTACCTATTTCCAAGAAAAGGCATACCAGAAGGCCCTTGAAGCATGCGATGCCGGCCTTAAACGGAATCCAGCTGCTGAAGTTGCCTCTGCCATGCTGAATATCAGGGCTATGTCCAATCTGATGTTAGGAAACCATGATCAGGCAAAAAATGATTATCTTGCCGCTATCAAAATAGACCCGCAAAACAAGATTGCTATAAGCAATTATAATAAATTGTATCCTAAGAAGGGTTCAAAATAATACCTCATATCGGATGGTTAAGACACAGGGCGCCATATCAAAATTTACACATGTTGACGTGAGTACAAGCGTCAGAAATGGGTTTCCCTTTTTTGGTGGGGTGTAAACCCCACCCTATAGAAAAATTGTATCATTTTATTCGCAAAATATATTGCATTCGGTACATTGCCCACTTCGCCTGACACCAATGCGCTTTTGAGATAATGACACGTTTGGTTTTGGATTCTACGATTAAACCGTGGAATGACAAATAAAGAAAGCCTTGTGAAAAGGGGTCAAATCTCCGAATAGCTCTTGATAATTTATTGGTAGAGCTAAACGGAGATTTGATAAACATATAAAGGGTTCCGAGTTAAGAGCATTGTAATATTTATGCTAATATAGGCACCTCCCCATCCATAGTATATTGGGTACTATGGACCAGAGCGCATAAGCGCATAATAATGTTATTGGATCTAGGAGGTGCCGGAATGAAATTATACGCAGGAATAGATTTGCATTCAAGTAATAACTTCATAGGTGTTATAAACGAAAAAGATGAAAGGTTATTTCAGAAAAAAATGCCAAACGAATTGAATCAGGTTCTGGCTGCACTTAATCCCTTTAAAAAAGAGCTTGAAAGCATAGTAGTTGAATCAACATACAATTGGTACTGGCTCGTGGATGGATTAATGGAAAACGGCTATAAAGTAAATTTAGCAAATCCAAATGCCATACAACAATATAATGGCATGAATATACAGATGACAAATGGGATTCATTCTGGCTTGCTCATTTGAAACGACTGGATATATTGCCTGAGGGGTATATATATCCCAAAGATGAACGGCATGTCAGGGATGCCTTAAGAAGAAGGCAATTATTTGTCCAGCACAGGACTTCTCATATCTTGAGTCTTCAGAGCGCCATTACAAGAAACCATGGGTATAAGATGTCTGTCAGGGAGATTAAGAGACTCAATGACTCTGATGCCTCTAACCTGTTTAATGATCCTTTTCTG
>JAAZBV010000054.1 GCA_012513605.1 Desulfatiglans sp.
CTGTTATTGTGGCAGTTCCAAACTGATTTCCAGCAGGAGTTACTGTCACTGTCCTGTCTGTACCGCTTCCTCCAAAGACTATATTCGCCAATGGAACAAGGGTAGTATTGCTTGATGCTCCTGTAACTGTCAGGTCATTTACCGCTGTCTCAATATCTCCTATTGTAAAAGCCAATGCTCCTGTGTTCGTATCTTCATCTATCGTTAGATCGTCTATTGAACTTATTGTTGGTGCATCTGCAAATGCAACCCTGGTTGGGAAAAGCATAAAAGCGGAAAAAAGTATCAAAAATATTATATTTATATTAGTCTTTTTCATTTTTCTTTCCTCATAAAAAGAAACGGCATTACAAAATAATGGGAGACTATATTTACTGGCCATTTTAATACCCCTCTTTAAGCACCTTTGTTACTGTAACTTCAACCCTCTGCGCACCTTCTGCAACACCGGAAATCACATAACTGAACGTTTTAAATGTATCCCGGAAACCGGCCACCTTTGAAGGTTCGATCTCAGGTATTGTGGCAACTTTGTACCAGTAATCAAGTGACCCCAGGGTGCCGTCCTGATTCTGATCAAACGAGAGATTATATGTTCCTTCAGGGCCGTTCCCATAGTTACGCACATTATAATATTCAGAATGATCCTCATCGCCTAACGCATATAGATCTTTATTAGCATGAGACGGGGCGCTCGCCCTTGCATCAAGCCATTGGATCGCTTCACGCCAGGCACTGTCTGCTGTATAGAATTCCTGCACATATTCACGTTCATTTTTTGCTATCTGGATATCAATATCCGCATTTCTTGTTACGGTAAGCCCCATGATTGTTATCAATACAAGTATAACAAGGGCTACAATCAACACTGAACCCTCTTCATTTTTTATTATATCTTTTTCTCTTGTCATTTTTTCCTCTTTTAATGGCACTTAAAGCAGATAGCCCTAAATTCTGTTTTTTAAAATATCAAAGGAGTATCTTTTGCCACCCCGCCATGTAACAATCACCCTGATTGTGTTTATACCATTCAGCGCCTTTCCGCCTGCATAGTCCTCTGCAACATTCCAGTAGACAGTGTATCCTGGGTTACTATTATCAGTGTAGTCTGCATTTTCACCCAGGTCATTAAGCCCATTAACGCCATTTTTAGGAGCCTTATCATGAAGTTCTGAAGTGCTGTCCATAAGCCTTTGAATAAGCAGCTTTTCAACCTTGTCCTGCACCCTCTCAGTGCTTTCGGTGTATGTCATGGACATAGAGTTACCCCTCATTGCTGATATCTGCATTGAGGCTACAGCTAAAAGGCCAACAGTAAGTATGGAAACCGCCATTATCACCTCAAGCAGGGTAAAACCTCTTTCATTACTGAGATTTCCATTAATTTTTTGAAAATATTTACACATTATTCTTTCTCCTGTATTAAAAGAGGTTCCTGCAATATATTTCCCGCGTGAGCATCCTTCTGCGGAAATTGTCATTAGGCGGGTTATTAAAATTTGCCTGCACAAGTGGGCCCTTCTGATTTTCATATGTATTTGTATCTTTATAACCAGGATCTCCCCTGCCTGTTTTTGCTATCATTGTAACCTGTACAGACCTGATTTCATCGAATACAGTTGTCTGCTCTCCATCCACATCAAGATATACAAAATCGAGCAGATCAATATCTTCGGCAATTATCTGATTTTTCTCATCGGTTCCATCTTCATTTGCAACATTTCTTATAAGGTTTCCATTAGAAAGGCTGTATTTTATTTTCTGAAGAGGCAGTGTATTATCATCCTTCAATCGGGTAAACTCCAATTCAGTGGCTGTTGCCCCGACTATTCCTGGAGTTGCTGATACAGTGGGATGAACATAACCGGCCATCCTTATATCCCTTGTCATTACAGTCATTCCGGCCCTGATGTTCTGCTGCATCATATTAATCTGTTCTCTCACCAAGGTTGATTTCTGCTGTGACCTGAAAACAGAATAGACACTTGCAAGAACCACAAGGGATATTGCCATTGCCACAAGAAGTTCTATAATAGAAAACCCTTTTTCACTTTTTAAAGGGATATATGATTTTTCTCTATGATATTTTTTTAACATTTAATATCTCTCCGTAAAGATCTCTCTTTATTTTATCGCCATTCCGAGCCAATCCATTTTCGTATTGTTACTATACCGGACGTCCTGCTGCATACAGCAAAGGCAGTTTTTTTTGAGTTGGTCAGGTAAACGCAGCCCTCTGACAGACCCATTCCTCTTGTATCAAACTGTGCCTTGTCATCAGCGTAGGCACCTATATCTGGAATCTCAGAAGCGTCACCTTTGCCGAATGTTATACCCTGCCCATAGGAAGCAAGTGAATATGAAGAGAGTTGAACAACAGCGTTCCCATTCTTTTTGTCTATGTAATTGGATGTATAAGAACCAGGGGTAAACTCAATATAATGAATATTGTTCGTACGAACGGCCGCCATCTTTACATTCTGCAGATTGGAGTATAAATCCTGTGCCGCCTGTTTTAATTTATAATCAGGTATCATTACTGAAAACATGGGTATGGCTATTGCCGCAAGGATAGCCATAATGCCCATGGTTACCCCCATTTCAATAAGTGTAAAGCCCTTCTCAGTGCTCTTAATTTTTATTTTAATCCTCATTCTTGCTCCCTTTTTAATATAACCGGTTATGAATAAAGCAAAAACCTGTGATTCATAATTGCATTTAAGCAAAATAAGTGCCATAATCCTGCTCATCATCTATCATATTAATAATACAGGGGATATGGCACAAATCCTGCAAAATAATCAAATTATGATAGTGATAACTTATTTTACAGCGTCAATAATATTAACACTCCGGCAACCGCCGAGTATGAGGTAAAAAATGAGGCATTTACAAAAATATTTTATATATTCTTTTCATGTAATTATTATAACTTTATTTATCTCTTTTATTACACCTTCTACTGCATTTTCATATGACCTGCCTGGCTGGTATCAGGGGGCATCCGGTTATGAGGATGCCTTGAGCGCTTCAATAAAAAACGAAACGCCGATGATCCTCTTTTTTTATATAGAATCCGAAGAGTTATCCCAGAAACTGAGGGACAATTATTTACGAAATTATGCGGTGTACAGTTTTTTAGACGATACGCTAAAGGTCGTTGTCAATCTGGAAGGGAATGATTTTGATAAGGAACTGGCAAGTAAGTTTATTAAAGATCAGGAACCGGCCCTTATGATTAAATTTCCATTTTCTGATGCAAAACCTGTCGAGATTACCCCATTTGATGAAGACAATGATCTTTCACCCACTGAATTTGTTGAAAACCTGAGAGATATTTTTTCCCTTGCCTACAGTGACATAGGATATGAACTCTTCACAAAAGAGGAGTATGAAAAGGCAATAAAGTATTTAAAACTTTCCATGAAATACAGCCCTAAAAGGGCATATCCTGTTTTTGCACTTGGATCAGTCTACCATGCAATGGCAATAGAAGAAAAAAACATGGAGCATCTTGACCTTGCTGAAGAAAACTATAATAAGGCGTTAAAACTTGACCCTGATTTCAAAGAATGTAAAGAAGAGCTGGATAAGTTACAGGATAATAAGGGGAAAATCGGTAACAAATAGGTTGCACCTGAGTCATTGACGTTAATACAAAAATTTTACACCACAGAGGCACTGAGTTCACAAAGATTTTAATCATTTTCATACTATTACTCCGTGCTCTCCGTGTCCTCTGTGGTTAGCTGTTTTTATCTATTTCATACGCTGCTTGATAAAATCATATAATATTAAAACCTGGAGGGTCTTCTGTCTTTCAAGGGTGTGATAAAGATGACGCCCGCTGAAAAGGGGCCATCTTTTCGTTTCCTGCATATTCATCAAGTGCAAGTTTAAGAGCCGTCAAATTCTTGTCAGGATTTTTAATAAACCTGATGCCCATACCGCGTGTAACGACCTTTTCTTCAGGAATACCGGTGTTTGACCATACCACCTCCGCATTAAGAAGTATGCGTCTCTTCTCGGTGCTCTTTATCAAAATGCGGAATCTTTCTCTGGGTTTGCAGGGGCTGTCGCATTTAATGAATGCGCCTGACCTGTTAATATCCCTGATAACAGCCCTGACAATACCGTTCCCGGTCTTAATAAAGACAGGCCATGCGACCTCTGCCCTGTAAACATTTTTTCTCTGCTCATCTCTGTTTCCGCAAGCCTGATAACCATAAAATTCCATCTGGTCTGTATTTTTACCGGGAAAGACCCCTCTGGCATAATTTTTAAATATTATCCATATAAAGGAGAGTATTATGCAGAAAAGAATAAAACCCATGCCAACACTCATACCTGCATATAAATTTCCCATTATGCCAATCTCCTTATTTTCTGTGTTTTACATAAAAGATATTTTTTAAAAAGGCGCCTCTTTGACAATTCATCGGTAAAATATCTCTTTTCATTAAATATTTAGTGTCCATCCAGAAAGAGACAAATTCTGGATGGAGCTTTCAGCATTCAGCGATCAGCTGTCAGCTAACTCTTTGGATTTTTCGTCTTGAATTATGAATAGCTGTTTTTCTCAGAGATCTTTATCTTATATCCCTGATAACAGCACTTTCAATGGAGTTTGCACTTAAAAATGTGCACTCTACACATAAAAAGGTGCACTGAAAATATTAAAAATACTTATCTAATTGATTTTACTGGAATATTTTTATGGCCTGCTATTTGCTATAATTAACTGGCGTTCATCCAGAAAGAGACAAATCCTGGATGGACACTAACTATTTGTTTTTCTATTTTTGATCCGATTTTTATTTGTAACAAACAAAATCCTGACATGAGGAAGGTCATGAATTTCAAAGACATGATAGAAAAAGATTTAATGTGCAAAGGTTTTTCGCTCCTTGAGCTGTTATTTGTCCTCTGTATTGCAGGTATCCTTGCCACAGTAGCAACGCCTGTTTTTTCAACATGGATACCGGATTACAGATTAAGAGCCATAGCAAAAGAGCTTTATGCTGATATGCACCTCGCAAAAATGAGGTCAATAAAAGAAAATGATAAATACAAAATAGTATTTAATACAGAAGCAAATAACTCTTACAGTTTTATAAGGGCAGATGGAGTAATTGAAAAAACAGTCTTTTTCAATCCAGCAGCTTCAGATTCCATAGTGGCCTTTGGTTATGGCAAGGCAATAAAAGATGCGACAAAAACAGGAGGAAGCCCGCCAGCGGATGGGGTAAGTTACGCAGGCAATGCTGTAACCTTTAACCCCAGGGGAACAGGAACATCGGGTTATGTGTATCTCGCAAACAGCAAGGGGTCATCATTTGCAGTAGGCACATTGTCATCCGGTGTAATACATATTAAAAAATGGGACAAAAACAGCAAATCATGGAGATAGATTTAAACCACTGCCAGTTCTTTTTAAAATATTTTATAAGTGAATCCCTGTTAACACTATCATTCTATCTCCCATAGCATCTGCGTAACCCCTCCGGGCGGCTCAGGGATATTTGAGCCCAGTTCTTCCGCAATACCGCTTATCTTGTCTCCAATATTTGCATACCCTGAAGCATGGCCTTTTCTTGTGATTATCTCTATGCCGGAAGGAATAGCGGGGCCTGTCATGCTTACATAAGTGTCCTCCAGTGTCTTTAGTTCAAAATCCTTCTCATCATCTTTAGCGTGGTTTAATACAGAGGTCCCATATGAATAATCAATGGCATAAATATAATTTTTCCCAATCGGGTTTGATGGGTCATCAAATAGAGGCTGGAATGATGTAAAATAAATGACGCCTGCAAAAAGCCTGGGCTGTGAGAGTACATGCTCGCCTGTATGGTCGGCATTAAGATCATCTTTACATTCTCCCTGCCTGTCCATGATACGGTAGAAACCCTTAACCTTTTTTTCATTAAAAAGCTGCTTAAGTTCATTTCTGAGAGCCTCATCATCCTGTTTATCATTAATCGCCCCATCATTATCCGTGTCTGCATCAGCATCAAGTTCATTACATGTCAGATTTAAAAGTTCTGTCTCAAAAATAAGGGTATCTGTGTCAGCCACCGCATAAAACCGGTTTAAAATCATGGCATAACGTGGGTGGGTCCTGTCACCAGTGCCAAAATATAGGACAGGCATATTTGTCCATTCATTACCTGTGAGAGATACCTCAGGTGAATAGAATGTCTTTCTGCCCTGGTCCATATAATTAAGAGAAGGGGTATCAGGATCAGAGTCTGTAAAGGGATAGGCCAGCCCTGAACCAATGCCCGGAGCAAGGGATGAACCGGGGTTAGAGGTAAATATTCGCTTGATCTTCCACCTTGTTGAGAGTTCATTTTCATATGCGTTAATGGTATCTGCATCATAATCATATACTATCTTCCATATCTGGCCATATATATCAGCGGCATACATAAGCAGATATCTTTCTGAATATGGTATGACCGAGATATCTGCAGGAAAACACCATTTCATATTGTTATAGGTCTGGCTGATGCCTCTCTTTTTTTCAACACCTTCACCATATGTGGCGCTGAACAGGAGAGTGCCATCTTCAATATCAACTGCAAATATCCCCCTTCCCATATTATCAGCCCCAGGGTTAAACCTGTCATATCCACCTGTGCCGCCGGGTGCAGCATCATGCGCCTCGCCTGTGTCCCATTTACCATTGTAATTTGAATCCATGAATGGTTCAGGAAATGTATCCTCAAGGGGATCATAGCCGCCAGCAAATACCATGATATCTTTAGTCACCCCTTCTGCAATTTTTATTGCGGTAAAAAATGGTTTACTCCATGTATATCCAAGCTCACTGATATTTTTTGTAAGAGGGGTATTGATTTCTATAGGGCCGCCCGATATATGCCATTTAACAGACCATGTAAAAGGGTCAGGTGATGAGATGTTAAGCGCCCAGTAATTACGCCCCCCTTCCCGCTCGCCAAACACCAGGCTCTTTTTTTTATACCCGCTTTCATTGGTGGTAATATCCTGGAATAGAGCGGGTGACCCATCTACCATAAATGCATGAGAGGATGTATCAGCAACAGTCGAAAGCCTCGAAAGGAGATCCCTTGGTATAAAGGCAAATATTTCATCGCCCGGTGAATATGGCTTGCCATTAAAATAGATATCCGCATCAGTGAACACATGGAGCATCCCATCATTTGCACCGACCGCAATATACCTGTATTGCAGCTTTTTTGTTGCAGGGTCGTAATAGTCTATAAGCTTTGGTTCTGAATGGATGATATCACCAAGTATCCATTCCCTTTTTGCAACAGGAAAGCCGGGGATACCCGAACGCTCCTCACTTTCAGATGTGTATCCATAAACATAATTAATTATATTATACCTCTTTATATCCGTATCCACACCGAGATCTGTATTGGTGACATCCTTAAATGGTATGAGAGAGCCATCAGGGGCCACGGTAAAGATATTCCTGAATGAGTAATATGCATCAAGATCAGGGTAGGCATATGGTTCAGGTACAGAAGAAGCAAGTAGTTCTTCTGCCCCGCCCTTTTCAATACTCCCTCCATCCGGTGCATTAGACCAGAAGGAAATAGAGGTATTGAGAAATGAGCCGTCACAGTCAACCGCAATATCACCATCCTTATCCACTACCACCCATTCAGGCTCATCCATGCCGGTGCAGTCGTTCCTCTCAACATATGATAACCCGTATTTCTTAAGATTGCCTCGCCAGCCACCCTTTTCTACCGGCTCGAAAAAGACCATATATATCTTATCCCCGCTCTGGGTCTGATTATCATTATCGTGTGTAATCACAGGGGCAGCATAGGATATCCCCTTTTTATACTGCTCTTTAAATGAGTCGCTTAGCGGCAGATCATAAGTAAATGCCTGTATATCACCCCTGAAGTCATAGAAAGAAATTTGTTTCTCTGGTTCCTGAGCCAATGAAAATGTGAGGAGGTTTAAGAGATATAAAACAGGCGCTAATATAATGATCACTTTTGATCTGAACTCTTTTTGTTTCATCATTTACCTCTAATTTTTTTGGATCACCTGTTACTCCATTCTGGGGCCAACGATATAATATCTTGCCATTACCTTGACATCGTTGCTTGCATTTTTACCACTTTTGGTCACCACTTCATAATCATGCCTGGAAAAGTGCAGGGCAGAATAGCCCTTTGGCGGAGAAAAATGGCCTTTATATGTTACGGTGTAGTCACATGAATTCCCCGGCACAACCTCGTAAGTATTATCGGCAACAACAAGACCAGGGCTGTCTGAAGCAACCACTGGATATTCACCACAGCCTATCCTTATAGCCTCAATATTCTGCCCTGCCTCTGCTACATAAAAATCCTGTTTGTGAGGAATTAGGTTGCGTGCTGCAATAACATCGGTATTTGAGGTCCTGCTTGCTGATATGCCTATGAGCATGAGGATTACCAGGATCATCAGGGCAATCACAGTAATATTACCGGTTTCTGTCATGTTATTCACTGTCTCCTCCTGGATAATACCTCATTTTCTTTTAACTGACGTCAATGATACCTGATGCCTCTCTTTGTCCCATAAAACAATTACTGTAACAGTTTTATTATCATCAATTGGGGTATCATCTGCTATATTCCAGACCCGTCTGAAATGGCCTGCATTCAGTTTTCCTGTTTCATCAATAAGGGCCTCCTGTTTATCCACCTGCCCCTTGGCAACCTCTATCAGGTTATCATTATTTTCATAAACAGAATCCTCAAGCGCTGGATCAGAATAATCAAGCCCCATAAGCTCTTCCATCTTATCCTCTGCAAGGGCAAGGGCGCATGTGATATTGTCACTCAGGCTGTTACCCCTTATTGCATTCATCTGCATGGATGCAATCCCTAAAAGGCCAATGGCAAGGATGGTTATTGCTATCATCACCTCAATAACAGTAAAGCCTCCCTGGCAAAACCTGTTAAACCCTTTTTGTCTGATACACATTTTGACTCCCTGACCACTGTGAATAAAAAAAGAGATTATCTGCCACTCATATTTCTTGTCTTTATTGTTGATGAAAGCATCCTTCTCATATAACTGTCAGCAGGCCTATAAATGCCGGCTTCTCCCATGTCATATGTGCCAGGATCAGTATATCCCTTTACAGTGGTTTCTGATCTTGCAATAAGGTATGCCTTTATTGCCCGGACAAAGGGGATATTTTTACTCTCATCAAGGTTATCAATAATTGAACCATCTCCCAGGATTAACTCAAATTGCAGGTTATCCATATCTTCGGCTATAACAGAAAAACTGTTATCCGTGCCTATATTTCTTCTGCTGAGACAGGGGTGTTCCGGATCTGAGTTATCTATAAGATACATGATCACATCAAGTTTATGAATGCTGTCACCTGCCCCGTATGTTTCAACCAGGCCTGAATTGAAGATAAAGCCATTATCAGCGCCCACCTCAAAAACCTCAGCCCGCCTCAAGTCTTCCTTAACAAGAATAGCGTATTTTGAATGGCCTGCTCCAGTGTAATACTTGAGATCAATATCTCCATCCCCATCAAGGTCCCTTGCATCTTTTACCTTCCCGTTCTTGACCCAGCTCGCAAGTATAAGACTGGCAGATGCAGGATCACCGGGATTACCCTTCTCACCTGCCTCAAGCCTCCTGTATTTATCACTGGCCCTGACTATTACAAGGATATCTGTCCCCTCTTTGACATCAGGTATCCCCTTTGCGTTATTAATAAGATAAATGAGAGGCATGATCGCAACATCAGGGGTAACAGGGTTATCATCCCAGTCGGACGAGTATTCCGCATCAACAAAACTGGTATAGTAACCTGCCATCTGTATGTCACGGGTGATCATATAAAGGGCTGCCCGAAGATTCTGCTGTGCCATGGAAACCTGGCCCTGCAACAGATATGAGTCCTGCTGGGATTTAAAGGTGCTAAAAATAACAGCAAGGATAATAATCCCGAGCCCTATGGCTATTAAAAGTTCAATAAGCGAAAAGCCTGACTCTCTTTTTACTGTATCAGCCTTCATATTGGTTGCCTTAAATCGGTTTTTTTGATTCAATCTGTAAAAATGGTTTTATAAAACAGGTAAGTCGCAGATAATCAAGCAAGAATAATGCCATAATAATGACAAATTAATAAAAATAAGCCAGGGCTATTATATTGATTTATCACAATATTTTCCATTACCAATTGAGAAGCCCTGTTTTTAAGGGCAAGAACAATGTTTCATTAATTATCGTTTGTAAATCTTTTTTACAGTATTATTTTTCCTATGATTGCAGGATTGAATAAAAAACCATTGCAATACCTTCGCTTAAAATATAGACTCCCTGAAAATAATAATTAGTCTTCTATTATTAAATTGGCATTATTAATTTATCTTTTCTTAAACTATGAATTGTAAAATAAATAACAGCTTCAGTGATGATAATATCTGTCAGATCCTGCTTACCACAGGCTTTTTAACTAAAGAGCAGAGCAAACAGATACTTGTCAAAAAAAACCAGATAAAATCCAAACTTGAACAGATCAGGACATTGAGGAATGCAGCCTCCGGTTCAAAGTTGAAAGCAACAAACCCTATCAATATTGTCGACATTATCACATCACTTGAGCTTGAGAGGTATGATGACAAGACAAAGGTTCTTGATGAAGAGACTATCTTTCAGGTACTGGCAAAGGTCTGGAAGGTCCCCTATAAAAAGATCGACCCCTTAAAACTTGACCTCAACCTTATAACCAAGACCCTTCCCCACACCTTTGCCATGAAACATCTTGTTATCCCCATTGAGATAAAGGATGACCAGATAACCATCGCAACGCCATACCCTTTTAACATGGAAGCAATGAACGATATCTCACAGGTAACACATATGAAGGTAAGGCCTGTGATGAGCACAAAAACTGATATTATTAAACTCATCGGCGAATTTTATGGATTTAAGCGCTCTATATCTGCGGCTGAAAACCAGTTCTCAGGCCCTTCAATTGATCTTGGTAACCTTGAGCAGTTTGTAAGACTGAGGTCATCTGAGGAGCTCCTTTCAGATGACCAGCATATAGTAAATGCAGTGGATCACCTGTTCAGTTACGCGTTTGATCAGAGGGCGAGTGATATCCATATTGAGCCTAAACGTAACAAGAGCATAGTAAGGCTGCGTATTGACGGGGCGCTTCACACAGTCTATGAACTTCCTAAAAATGTCCATCCTGCAATAACAAGTCGTATTAAAACCATTGCAAGGCTTGACATGGCGGAAAAAAGACGCCCACAGGATGGCCGTATTAAACTTGAGAGAGCGGGGGTAGAGTCTGAAATAAGGGTATCTTCAATCCCTGTGGCATTTGGCGAAAAGATGGTAATGAGGGTGCTTGACCCTGATATACTACTTCAGGACCTTGAAAAACTCGGTTTCACTGCAATGGATCTTATAAGGTATCAGCAGTTTATCAATCTTCCCCACGGTATTATTCTTGTGTGCGGCCCTACAGGAAGCGGTAAATCAACAACCCTGTATTCTACCCTGAGATATCTTTCTTCACCTGACATCAATATCACTACCGTGGAAGACCCTATTGAAATGGTCCATGAAGATTTTAACCAGATAGCTGTCCAGCCGTCAGTGGGGGTTACCTTTGCCTCTATCTTACGAAACATACTGCGACAGGACCCGGATATAATAATGATCGGTGAAATGAGGGACCTTGAAACCGCTCAAAATGCCATCCAGGCATCACTTACAGGTCATCTGGTTCTTTCCACACTTCACACTAACGATGCCCCCTCATCCATAACACGTATGCTTGACCTGGGTATCCCGGCATTCCTTATGAAGGCCACCCTGGCCGGTATTGTTGCCCAGAGACTCGTAAAAAAGATATGTCCCTATTGCAAGGAGACCTTTGAGATGAAGGCAGATGAACTTCGCTCTTTGGGCCTTGAAATAGAGCATGATGGCATCATACAGCTCAGCAGGGGAAAGGGATGCAACCGGTGCAGGAATACAGGTTATCTTGGCCGTTGCGCTATCCATGAGGTGCTCCCTGTAACCGAAGGTATACAGAACCTGATCACCGCTGAGACCGATATAGCAAAGATGCGGGATCTGGCAAGAAAAGAGGGCATGGTTACCCTCAGAGAAAACGCGATAAAAAAACTGTTTGATGGTACAACAACATATGAAGAGGTCCTGAGGGTAACCTGGGAGCAGATATAACAGGCCGCACTATATGCTATCTCACCTTATCATCTCTGATTTTGCCATAATAAGTCATCTTGAAATAGAATTCAGGGCAGGGCTCAATATCCTTTCAGGTGAAACAGGCGCCGGAAAATCAATAATAATTAATGCAGTAAATCTTATCCTGGGCGGAAGGGCATCATCTGACCTCATAAGAAGCGGGGCCTCTGAGGCAAGGGTTGAGGCGCTTTTTTACCAGCCTGAAAATGCCAGTCTTTCAAGGTTCATGTCAGAGAACAGCATTCCATTTAATGGTGAAATCATTATCAAGCGGACAATATCCAAGGAAGGTAAAAACAGGATAACAGTCAATAACAGTATAACAACCCTTCAAACCCTGTCGTCCATAGGCATGATGATAATAAGCATATCCGGTCAGCATGAACACCAGGTGCTGCTAAGGCCTGACAATCACCTCTTCCTCCTTGATGATCTTGGTAACCTGAGTGACAGGAGATACAGCCTTACTGAGTTATTTCTCAGTTATGAATCTTACCTGAAAAGGGTAAGGCAGCTTGAATCAGAGATAAAAACCCAGCGGGAAAAAATGGAGCTCTCATCATTTCAGGTAAATGAAATCGACAGTGCAGGTATCAGGGATAATGAAGACAGGGAGCTGGAAGAAGAAAAAAAAAGGCTCAGGAATGCTGAACAGATCAGGGAGGTAATGACCGGATCATATTACAGGATATATGAAAAAGAAGGATCTATCCTCTCAGAGATATCCTTGTGTCTTAAAGATATGAGAACTGGTTCCGGCTATGACAACAGGCTCTCTGATCTTGTTAATGCCCTTGAATCGATAAAGGCTGAACTTGAAGATGTATCTTTCAGGCTCGGAGACCTTAAAGATGGTCTTCATGCAGACCCTGAAAGACTTGAACAGGTGGAGGAGAGGCTTCAGCTTTTAAACGGGCTTAAACGAAAGTATGGCAGGGAACTAACGGATGTAATTACTTACAGGGACAGGCTTATCCGGCAGATAAACGATACAGACCGGCTGGAAAAGGAGCTTGAAGAGAACGAAAAACATCTTGAGGCAGTAATAGAAAGCCTGCTGATAGAGGCTGATAACCTCTCAAAGGATAGAAAAAAGATTGCAGTGGAGATGGAAAAGGCAATCGAGCTAGAACTTGGCCTGCTTGAGATGGCAGGTACGAGGTTTAAGGTTAAATTTAATGATGTCCTTACCGCTTGCGGAAATAACCAATCATCATTATTGAACATGATAGGACCTGAAGGTTATGACAGGGCAGAATTCATGATCTCCACCAATGTGGGAGAGGATCTTAAACCCCTCTCAAAAATAGCATCAGGCGGAGAGCTGTCAAGGATCATGCTTGCAATGAAAACCATACTTGCACGAAAGACCTCTGTAGAGACAATCATATTTGATGAGGTTGATGCCGGGATAGCAGGGGCTACAGCAGAAAAGGTCGGGGAAAAGATAAATGAGCTGTCTCAGTTTCATCAGATAATCTGCATAACACACCTCCCACAGATAGCGAGCAAGGGGAACAACCATTTTCTCGTTAAAAAAGGGATCAAAGAGGGGCGGACACAGACCCTTATTTCAGAACTTAACCATGATGAAAGGATACATGAAATAGCAAGGCTTATGGGAGGTAGGAAGGTCACGGATCAGGCCATAGCCCATGCAAAAGAGATCCTATCCATGACCTGATACCTGCTCCAGATGCTTATTATTTCACCGGTTGTTTTACCCTGATAAAAGATATTTCACTTTGGCCTGCGTCAATATTCAGGACTGCACTTCCTTCAGTCACTGACCTGATACCAATTTCACCTGTTTTTTCACCCAAAAGGAAATACTGACCACCAGCGCCGGACTTGGCAGGCTCCCCCTTTTTAAACAGCTCAAAAACAGTATTTTCATTAATGCCTATATCTCTTCCTGACCTGATTACATAGTTGTCTCCTTCAACAACCGGCTCGCTCTGCCATGGAATTTTCCTGAGTCTTTTAATTGCACTGGAACAGAGCTTCTTTGTCATGTCCAAAATATTTTTCTGTAAAAGGTTACTGTCAGGTAACCATTTATCGTTTTCATCTGTATTTAATAACCCCGATTTAAAACCTATGGTTTCATCCTCAAAAACAACCAGCGTGCCATTCACCGTGTCCACCGCGTTTAAGCTTACCGAAAGTGTAATCTTATGGGTATCCTTTCTATAGGGCCATATGCCTTTTCTTGCCTTTGTAACCTCAACCGGCTGGATAATACATGCAAGAAGGATATTGATCCCGGAAGCCCCTGATTTTTTCACATAGGCAGGATTTAGTATTGCCCCATATGGTTTAGTAAGAAATGCCTGATCTTGATCTTCATATTTTTGAAGGGTGCTTACAACAAGGTACCCATCTTTTGAGATATATGAAACGCAGGCCTGCATGATTTGATCAGTCTGCAATTTATCTATCCCTGAATTATTAATAACCGGGGTTATAAGTATCTTCTTCTTTAATACCGGTTTGGCATCAGGGGTAACCAATCTTTTTAATGATTTGGCTGTTTCACCGCCAACATAGTAAACATCCCTGGCAGCGCCACCGCAGCCGGATGTAAAGGCCAGAAGTACCGGAATGGAAAGAATTAATATAACCCTGAGAATACCTGCCTTCATGTGTGATAACCTCCATACTTAATTCAAGTGTAGATCAAATAAAACATTACCGGCTAATCGCTTCACAGGCACCTAATACAACCGGCAGTAAGTCTGCTATAAATCTAGCTTCTCTGTGATTAACAGTTTAAATACTAAAATACAATATTAAATGAATCAAATTCACCCCTCAATTTCTCGGCCGTCTCTGTTACAGAGCGCACAACCGCCTGAGGTGGACCTTCATGACACCATTCGACAAATTTTTTTATATTTAGTTCCATGCCTTCGGCTGTAATTTCAACTGTTCCATCTGACCTGTTCTTAACCCATCCTTTTACCATCAGCTCTGCTGCCTTAAGCCTGGTTGATTCCCTGAACCAGACCCCCTGAACCCTCCCGCTCACAATAAGATGCACCCTCATATTCTGCATTTAAAATCCTTCCTCAGCTTTTCATTTATTTTCATATGGGATCATCTATGAAAACATACTAAAAAATCCCTCTTCATCGATTATCTGTATGCCCAGTTCCCTTGCCCTGTCAAGCTTTGATCCGGGATCAACCCCGGCAAGAAGCATATCAGTGCCCTTACCGACCGAAGATGCAACCCTGCCGCCATTTTTTATTATAAAGTCCTTGATCTCATCTCGCTTCATCCGGTTTAATGTCCCTGTTACAACAATTGTCTTTCCGGCGACAGGCGACTTGCTGTTATAAGAAGCTTCCTCAAATTGTACACCCTCATTTATAAGGCTATCTATATGCAATACATTTGCCTCATCCGAAAAATATGAAACTATGCTTTCGGCTATCTGGGGGCCTACCTCTTTTATGGAGAGGAGTTCATCTTCATCCGCTATCTTTAGGGCATCTATTTTCTTGAAATGGTCCGCTATAACCGCTGCAATATGTTCCCCGACATGTCTTATTCCGAGTGCATAAATAAATTTCGGAAGGGTTGTCTTCTTGCTATTAGAAATAGCCGAAAGGATATTATTAGCCGACTTTTCTTCTATTTTATCCAGTTGAAGCAGTTTTTCTTTATCCAGCCTGTAGATATCCACACCCTGGCTTATAAAACCCTTATCAATAAGCTGGGTAATTATTTTTTCACCGAGCCCGTCTATGTCCATTGCCCCCTTTGATACAAAATGCTTTAACCCTGCATTTGTCTGTGCAGGGCATTTTTTGTTAAGACACCTGATCACAACCTCATTTGACTTTTTCAGGACAGCACTGCCACAAACCGGGCATTTATCAGGAAAAATAAATTCAGTTTCTCCTCCGGTTCTTTTTGATTTTATCGATTCAACAACCTCAGGGATCACATCCCCTGCCCTCTGTACCAAGACCGTGTCAGATATCCTGATATCCTTTTTCTCTATCTCTTCCTTATTATGCAGTGTTGCACGCCTTACAGTAACCCCGCCAACTTCAACCGGTTCAAGCAGGGCAACAGGGGTAAGTGCACCTGTTCTACCCACCTGAATCTCAATATTCCTTATTTTCGTCATAACCTGAACCGGTTTGAATTTACGTGCTATAGCCCATCTTGGCGATCTTGTTTTAATACCAAATTTCTCCTGGAGGTGTAACCGGTTGACCTTTATAACAGCACCGTCCATCTCAAATGGAAAACCATCCCTGTTATCTTCAAGATGGTGACATTGCTCTATGACCTCCCCTATATTTGAACAGAGCTTCATGTCTGTAAGGTTTACAGGCAGGCCAAGACTTTTTAAAAAAACCATAATCTCATAATAGGTGCTGGCTTTATAGTCGGAAATAACCCCGGTTCCGTAACAGAAAAAATTAAGACGGCGCATTTTTGTTATCTTCGGATCAAGCTGTCTTAATGAACCTGCTGCCGCATTCCTCGGATTTGCAAAAAGCGTTAAACCTTCTGATAACCTCACCCTGTTCAGCTCCACAAAATCCCTTTTTTCCATGTACACCTCCCCTCTTGCCTCAAGCAGGTTGGGGATTTCATCCTCACCAACAGGAGCCAAAAGATTATGAGGTACAGCCGGGAGGGTTTTTATATTTTCTGTAACATTTTCACCTGTAAAACCGTCACCCCTTGTTGATGCTTTAGTAAGTCTTCCATCTTCAAAGACAAGCTCAATAGCAAGCCCATCCATTTTAGGCTCAACAACATATTCTATAGGGTCACCGCTACTGTTTAGTCTCTTAAGTCTCGTATCAAATTCCTTTATCTCCTGATCGGAAAAGGCATTTTCAAGGCTCAGCATGGGCTGGCTGTGTCTGACAGGATCAAATGTCTTTAATGGTGCGGCACCAACCTTCTGGGTCGGCGAATCGGGGTTGATCAGTTCAGGGTTTTCTCTTTCAAGAAGCTGTAACCTGCTGAATAATTTATCATACTCAGAATCAGTTATCTCAGGGTCATCAAGGACATGATAGCGGTGGTTGTGATACCGGATTTTCTCTCTCAGATGTTCAATTTCCTGAATAATCTCTTCGTTCATATGCCCTCGGTTAATATATTAGAAATATATATAAATTTGGAATAGCTCTATCATCAATAACAACCCGCTATTAACAGAAATGGTATAAAAAGTCATCCAAACAAAACATTAAGAAATGCCCGAAAAGATCATTTACAGAAATTTAACAAATAATTGTTTCATATATTTCCTAAAGTATGTTATATTATAAAAAATTATAGAATATTACTTTTTCTTAATTATTCTTTTAACAAACTAACTGATTTTTTTATTGACAAAACACTTTTTTACCCTTAATTCTAACGATTTACTATTTTAGTCTTTTTACTATATTATGTTTGATAATTTATCTGATAAACTGAATCTGATTTTCAAGAAGGTCAGAGGGCATGGCAGGCTGAATGAAAGCAATATACAGGATGCCCTAAAAGAGATAAGGCTCGCGCTCCTTGAAGCAGATGTAAATTATAAAGTTGTTAAAGACCTGGTAAACAGTATACGTGACAGGGCTATAGGTAAGGAGGTGCTTGACTCCCTTACCCCCGGACAGCAGGTTATAAAGATTGTCAATCAGGAACTAACCGGGCTGATGGGAGGAGTGAGACAGGAGCTTCTGCTTACAGGAAGGACCCCTTTTGTAATAATGCTGGTCGGTCTTCAGGGCTCAGGAAAAACAACAACCTGCGGAAAGCTGGCCCTTCATTTGAGAAAACAGGGGAGAAATCCCTTTTTAGTACCGGCTGATATATACAGACCTGCTGCTATTGACCAGTTGAAAAAACTTGGGGCGCAGCTCAATATCCCGGTATACGCTTCGGAAAAAGATCTGGGGCCTGTTGATATATGTATAAACGCCCTGTCACAGGCAGGCAGATACAGTTCTGATGTGCTGATTATTGATACAGCAGGAAGGCTTCACATTGATGAAGTCCTTATGAATGAGCTTGTTTCTATCAAAGAAAAGGTTCGTCCGATAGAAATACTATTTGTCGCAGATGCAATGACAGGGCAGGATGCCGTAAATGTTGCAGGTGAGTTTAACCGGACACTTGATTTTACTGGCATAATACTTACGAAAATGGAAGGTGATGCAAGGGGCGGCGCCGCCCTTTCGATTAAGGCTGTAACAGGTAAACCATTAAAATTTATCGGCGTTGGCGAAAAACTTGATGCACTTGAACCATTTTATCCTGACAGGATGGCATCAAGGATTCTGGGCATGGGGGATGTGCTCTCCCTTATAGAAAAGGCACAGGAGGAATTCGACCAGAAAGAGGCAATGCTTCTTGAAAAAAAACTGAGAAAGAAGAAGTTCGATCTAGAGGATTTCAAAAAACAGCTTTCTCAGATAAAAAAACTTGGCCCGCTTGAGCAGATACTTGGTATGATACCGGGTATGGGCCAGATTAAACAGCTTAAGAAGCTGAAACCGGACGAGAGAGAACTGGTTAAGGTAGAGGCGATAATCAGCTCAATGACTTTAAAGGAAAGGGCAAATTACAAGATAATAGATGGCAGCAGGAGAAAAAGGATTGCCCTTGGCAGCGGGACAAATGTTCAGGATGTAAACCGTCTTCTTAAGAATTTTGCAGAAATGAAAAAGATGATGGAAAGAATAACTAGTAAAGGGTTTGCAAATCTACCGGGTCTGTTTGGTTGATTGCGTTTTTTTTAATTTTTATACATAGGGGGTGATAGCTAAAAAAATGGCTGTTAGAATTAGATTAACAAGAAAGGGTTCCAAAAAGAAACCGTTTTACAGGGTTGTGGCAGCTGATTCTGAAGCGCCAAGAGATGGCAAATTCCTTGATATTCTCGGATATTATAATCCGAAGAAAGATCCGGCAGAAATAAATCTTGACCGGGAAAAGGTAAGCAAATGGCTTGATAATGGTGCATCAGCTTCAGAAACTGTCAGGGCTATTTTAAAAAAAGAAGGATTTAAGGTTACAGCAACTACAAACTGACTTGATGTTCTGTTGAATCCAAGGAGGTCACTTTATGGAGATGAAGAACTTGATCGAGTATATTTCAAAGGCATTGGTTGATAAACCCGAAGAAGTAATCGTAACCGAGATAGAGGGAGAACAGACCTCTGTAATTGAGCTCAAAGTTGCAAAAGAGGACCTTGGCAAGGTGATTGGCAAACAGGGTAGAACAGCACGCGCAATGAGAACAATTCTCAGCGCTTCTTCAACAAAACTCAAGAAGAGATCTGTGCTGGAAATAATTGAGTAGCACAAAAAAGGTCTCCTCTGAAGCGCTGCTCCTTGTCGGAAAAGTAATAAAGCCTCACGGGGTGAAAGGGCTTTTAAGTGTATGGTCTTATGCCCGGACAATAGAGTCTTTTTTTTATTCAGATACGGTTTTTTTTAAACTGGAACATCAAGAACCGATTAAATACACGGTTCTTGATGTGAGTCCACATAAAAACGCCTTTCTGATGAGACTTAAAGGAGTAGAATCATTTGAAGATGCCAATATACTGAGGGGCTCAGATATCCTGATTGATAAAAAACTCCTTAAGAAGAGGAGTGAGGATGAATATTACTGGTTCGAACTTATCAACATGAAGGTCTATCTGGATTCAGGCAAGTATCTGGGCGATATCAAAGAAATTATACCCACCGGAAGCAATGATGTTTTTGTTGTCAGACAGGATGATTCTGAATTTCTTATCCCTGCAATACATGATGTAATTGAAAAGGTAGACCTGAATAAAGGGGAGATGATTATTCGAGCTATTGACGGGTTGCTTGAACTAAATGAAGTTTAATATCCTAACTCTATTTCCGGGTCTGATTTTACCTTTTAAGGAAGAAGGTGTCCTTGGGCGTTCAATAAAAAAGGGGATTCTAAGGGTAAATGTGACCGATATACGCGAATTTGCCAGGGGAAAGCATAAAATCACTGATGACAGACCCTTTGGCGGGGGAAGCGGTATGGTCATGATGGCAGGGCCAATAGACAGGGCATTAAAATCCCTGGGCCATACTGAAAACTCGATTATTATCCTGCTTTCACCCCAGGGGAAAAAATTTGATCAGCCCATGGCATGGGACCTCGCAAAGTACGATCAGATAACATTGATCTGCGGCAGGTATGAAGGGGTTGATGAAAGGGTCATTACCCAGAACGTGGATATGGAGCTCTCTGTCGGGGATTATATCTTGAGCGGGGGAGAGCTGGGCGCCCTGATTGTGATTGATGCAGTATCAAGACTTGTTCCTGGTGTATTAGGGTGTGATAATTCCAACAAGGAGGATTCCTTTGAAGGGGGCCTGCTTGAGCATCCTCAATATACAAGACCAAGGATTTATAATGGTGAAGAGGTGCCTGAAATCCTGATATCCGGTGATCATGAAAAGATAAAAAAGTGGAGAAGAGAACAATCTCTGAAACGCACCTATGCTAAAAGACCGGATCTTCTTGATAAGGCATCGCTCAGTGAAGAGGATAAAAAATACTTGTCAAAGCTGAAGGGTTAAATAAAACTTTTGTATAAAAGGCTGATTTAATTAAATTAACATGTTTGGGAATAGTTTTAAAAAAATGAGGATCTATACAGGACTTGTACATTACCCGGTATATAACAAAAACAGAGAAAAGATAACCTCGGCTGTTACAAATCTTGATCTTCACGATCTATCGAGGATTTCAAGGACATATGGGATAAAAAGATTTTTTGTTATTACCCCACTCACTGATCAGCAGGAATTTGTTACCGACCTGATAAATCACTGGAAATCAGGCTTTGGTGCCCGTTATAATGTTGACAGGAAAGAGGCAATTGAGGTATTAGAGATATCCGCTTCAATAGAGGAAGCTATTGATAAGATAATAGAAATCGAAGGTGAAAGACCCGTTACCATAGTCACATGCGCATCAATGGTAAAAGAGGCCATCTCCTTCAATATCGCAAAAGAGATCATTGGGAGTAACAGGGTAGTATTACTGCTTTTCGGCACAGCCTGGGGGCTTCACAGTGATGCAATAGAAAGCGCCGATTATGTTTTAAAGGCGATAGAAGGAAAAAACAGATACAATCACCTGCCGGTCAGGGCAGCCGCAGGGATCATTATTGACCGGCTGGTTGGAGAATATAGATAAAGTTATTGAAACACTTTTTTCTCTTTCAGGGAAATATTTTATAAGTTTATCAGTGAAAGGATTTTCACTGAACATCAGGAGGACATAATGTCTAGCGTTATTGAACACATTGAAAATGAACAGATGAGGGTGGATATACCTGACTTTCAGGCTGGTGACACAATAAAGGTACATGCCAGGATAAAGGAAGGTGACAAGGAAAGGATACAGGTCTTTCAGGGTTTTGTGATCCGCAAAAGAAGGGGAACTACAGGCGCCTCTTTTACAGTAAGAAAGGTATCCTATGGCGTTGGAGTTGAAAGAATATTTCCACTTCATTCACCAACAATCGATAAGATAGAAATAATAACAAAGGGCAAGGTCAGAAGGGGCAAACTCTACTATATGAGAAAGCTCAAAGGTAAGGCTGCCCGCATAAAAGAAAAAAGGTAGCAAATACCTGCGCCAATTGGTCAAGGCCAGTAAAAATCTTTCTCTTTTCAAAGATACAGGCAATATAAAGGCTGCTGATCCATTATATTATGAATCAGCAGCCCATAAAGATGGATATAATATGGTTGCAGGTATTGACGAGGCAGGAAGAGGGCCTCTTGCAGGCCCGGTTGTTTCGGCAGCAGTCATCCTGCCAAGAGATCTGATCATCCCCGGAGTAAAAGACTCAAAAAAGATGTCTGAAAAGGCAAGAGAGAATGCCTTTTTAGAAATATTAAAAAATGCAATCGCAGTGGGTATTGGTGTTGTTTCCCGCGCATATATTGATGAGCATAACATCCTCAATGCATCCCTTGAATCCATGAAGATAGCAGTGGATCACCTTGATATCGTTCCTGATTTTCTCCTCATTGATGGAATATTTAAGATCCAGAATCCTCTCCCCCATAAATGCATTATAAAAGGTGATCAATTGAGCCACACTATCTCTGCAGCCTCCATCATAGCAAAGGTATACAGGGACAGGATTATGAGCGTCTATGACAGATGCTGTCCGGAATACGGGTTTATAAAGAACAAGGGATACGGTACAAAACAGCATCTGGATGCCATTAAGAAACATGGTCCATCCCCTTTTCACAGGATGTCATTCAAGGGTGTATGCTGATGACAAAAGAGCGTCTTGAACTCGGAAAAACCGGGGAAGAATTGGCATTCAAAAAGGTAAAAAAGCTAGGCTATAAATGCCTTGTAAAAAATTACAGGTGCCCCCTGGGTGAAATCGACCTGATAGCAAAGCACAAAGACTGCCTTGTTTTTCTTGAAATCAAGACCAGAAAAGGCAGGGATATCGGCTATGCAAAGGAGGCAGTAGACTCAAGGAAAAAGAGGCAGATATCCAAAGCCGCCCTCTATTACATGAAGGAGAATAACTGCCCTGATGTAAGATCAAGGTTTGATGTTGTTGCAGTAAGCATCAACCAGGAAATGGCGGAAATAGAGGTTATACAGGATGCATTTGAGCTTACTTATTAAAATGTGAAAAGACTGTTACCCCCAACCGTAAACCTATTTCAATAGCTGTTGATCAATGGAGATAAAAAAATCGAAGCAGAAAAAACAGGTACCCTGTATGTTGTTTCAACACCGATCGGGAATCTTGAGGATATAACACTCAGGGCAATAAAAACCCTGAAGGATGTTAACCTGATTGCAGCCGAAAACACAACCCATACAAAAAGACTTTGCAGCCACTATGAAATAGGCACAAGGTTAACCAGTTATAATCAGCATAACCACAAAACGGTTGGACCTGTGCTGATTGAAAGGCTGAAAAGGGGTGAGGATATTGCCATTGTTACATGTGCCGGCACCCCCGGGATATCTGACCCAGGTGCATTACTCATAAAAATGGCCTGTGAAAATGGGATCTGCGTAACGCCAATACCTGGCGCATGCGCTGCAATTGCAGCACTTTCTGTCTGCGGCTTGAAGATGGATAATTTCCTGTTTGCCGGCTTTCTGAGCAATAAATCGGGAAAGAGAAAAAAGGAGTTGCAGGAACTAGCATCTGAAAAGAGGACAATAATATTTTACGAGGCACCTCACCGGATCATACAGTTTCTTGAACAGCTTCATGAAGTTTTTGGCAACAGGGATATTACAGTCACAAGGGAATTGACAAAATTACATGAAGAGGTGGTGCGCGGTCATGTAAAAGAGATACTGTCTATTCTTTCACAGAGGGAGCCAAGGGGAGAATATGTGATAATCACCGAAGGCATGGAAAAGCCTCAAGAAGAGGAAACCATGCCCGAACAGTTGGAAGAGGCGATAAAAAAGATGCTAATGGAAGATATGAGTATAAAGGATATTGCGGATTCCGTATCAAAAATCCATAACATCAGGTTCAGATCAGCCTACAGGGAGGTGCTTGACCTAAAGAGAAAAATGGAAGGTGCGTGATTTCTTTATTTATCTCTGAATTTTAATTCTTACATATAGACAAATTAATTTTTTTAGAATATACAGATCATTCTGGCTGGTAATACAGCCTGTGCGATTGGTGGATGTATCGACTTGAATTAATTCATTAAAATCTAATATTTGCAAAAACTGGTTAATGGAGCATAAAAAAACACTTTTAATCCAGAATGACCTTGGTCTTCATGGACGGGCTGCCGCAAAAATAGTTGAACTGTCCCGGAAATATAAGTCCAAACTGTTTTTTATTAAAAACGGTTATGGGGAGGTAGATGGTTCAAATATCCTTTCTATTCTTACCCTTTCGGGTTCAAAAGGCACTGAAATTGATGCAAAGGCAGATGGTGAAGACTCTCTCGAGTTACTTGAGGAGTTAAGCAGGCTTTTTGAAAACAAATTTGGTGAAGGAAGATGACAGAACAGGTAACAGCCGAAAACAATAAGTTGACCGGCATTGCGGTATCTCCCGGTATCGTGATAGGAAAGGCCCGGCTTGTAGACCGTTCAAAGCAGAAGATAATATATCAATACCTCATTAATGAAAACGAGATCAACAGGGAGGTTGAACGGTTAAAATATGCTCTTGAAGTAACAAAAGAGCAGCTATTAGACCTTAAAAGTCGGATACCTGACAGCATAAAAGAACACTCATTTATCCTGGATACCCATCTGATGATTGTGGAAGATAATATGATAACTGCCTCTACAATCAATATTATACTGGAAGAAAGGATTAATGCCGAATGGGCATTAAAAAAATCGGTACAGAAGATACGCCAGCTCTTTGACCAGGTTGATTTTGAATATATAAGAGACCGCATCAATGATGTTGAGAATGTTGTTGAGCGGATACTCAGAAACCTTGTGGGTAAAAAACAGGAAAGCCTTTCAAACATCAATGAAAAGGTTATAATTGTCGCCCATGATCTTACACCGGCAGACACCAGTGAAATAAATACCTCCATGGTAATGGGCTTTATCACAGATGTGGGTGGCAAGACCTCTCATACTGCAATAATGGCGCAGGCACTTAAAATACCTGCGGTACTGGGTCTTGAAAAGGCCACCGTCAGTATTGAGGATGGAAACATGCTTATTCTTGACGGGTACAAGGGAGAGGTCATATTAAACCCTGATAATGACCTCATTACTTCATATCAGGAAAAGGCCCTTTATTATAAAAACTATAATTCAAGTATTCTCCAGTTAAGTCATCTACCTTCAGAAACATTAGACGGCTATCGCGTAGCAGTTAAGGCCAACATTGAATTTCTCGAAGAGGTTGAAACCGCGAAAGAAAACGGGGCTGAAGGGGTAGGTCTTTACAGGACAGAATTCTTATATATACGAAACAAGGGCGTCCCTGTTGAGAATGAGCAGTATCAAGACTACAGGGAGATCGCGGAAAAAATAACACCTTTTCCTATTACAATAAGAACCCTTGACATAG
Organism: Desulfatiglans sp.; assembly: GCA_012513605.1. Lineage (NCBI taxonomy): Bacteria > Pseudomonadati > Thermodesulfobacteriota > Desulfobacteria > Desulfatiglandales > Desulfatiglandaceae > Desulfatiglans > Desulfatiglans sp. The sequence goes on from JAAZBV010000054.1 coordinate 25,323, forward strand.
GTGGAGACAAGATATTCTCAAATAAAAAGCCCTCAAACGAGGCTAATCCAGCGCTAGGGCTCAGGGCTATACGGTTCTGCCTGAAGGAACAGGAGATATTCAAGAGTCAGCTCAGGGCGATACTGAGGGCAAGCGCCCATGGAAATATCAGGATTATGTTCCCAATGATATCCGGCGTCCAGGAATTTATTGATGCAAAAGGCATTTTGTCGCAGGTAATGGATGAGCTTGAAAAGGGAAATATCCCCTATGACAGAAAAATAAAGGTCGGCGCAATGATAGAGATACCATCAGCGGTAATGGTGGCTGATATACTGGCTGAGAGTGCGGATTTTTTCAGTATCGGGACAAATGATCTGATCCAGTATACACTTGCAATTGACCGCAGCAATGAAAATGTTGCCTATATGTATGAACCTTATCACCCTGCTGTAATCCGCATGATTATGCAGGTAGTCAAAGCAGCTCGAAATGCAGGCATAGAGGTCTCATTATGCGGGGAAATGGCCGGAGACCCATTTTGTTTACCTATTCTGCTTGGGATGGGTATCAATGAACTGAGCCTCACAGCAACCGGTATCCCTCAGCTCAAAAAACTTATAAGGTCTCTTTCAAAAGAGGCAGCAGAAAAGGACCTTGAAAACATCCTTAAACTTAAAACATCTGAGGAAGTGCGCAGATACATACAGAAAATAACTAAAGACTACCTGCCTGATATAAATGGCAATGGTTTCAAATTAAAATATTTACAGTGATAATCTTTTATTAATAGAGTTAAACATACCAATGAGCGTAAAAGTTGTTTGTCAAAATAAAAAGGCATCCCATGACTATTTCATAGATGAAGCCCTTGAGGCAGGCATGGTACTCTTAGGGCCTGAAGTAAAATCGTTGAGGGATGGCAGGGCAAATCTTGTAGACGGCTATGCCAAGATAAAAAATGGTGAGGTATTTTTATATAACATGCATATAACCCCCTACCCCTATGCCCATTATCTCAACCTGGACCCGAAACGTACAAGAAAGCTGCTGTTCAATAAAAGAGAGATCAGACGGCTCCTAGGCAAGACAAAGGAAAAGGGGTATGCCCTAATACCTTTAAAGGTCTACTTCAAGGATAGCATGGCAAAGATAGAAATAGGGCTTGCAAAGGGTAAAAAATTATACGATAAACGCCACGCCCTTAAGGAAAAAGAGCTAAAAAGGGAGATGGATCAGGTAAAGAAGAGACGATAAGATTGACTATTGCCGGTTTAATGATTATTATTTTGACAGTTATTTAATGCAGTAAATCCGCTCCCGATTAGGCGATAGCTTAATCGGGTTATTATTCACATATCACGTAACTTTTTTAAGGGGGCGAAACGGGTTCGACGGGGATAAAGAAGCTTAAGTCGCATATCGAGGTTCTACTCGCTCGTTAAACGGGTGGAATAAACACAAACGCAGACGATTACGCGTACGCTGTAGCCGCGTAACAATTTTAGGCTACCGACCATTTCAGTCTTTCCTGCGAGGCAGAAATGGTCGTCGATAAAGCAGGATAGCTGATATGATTCACCTGTAGATCGTTGACGCGAAACCTTTATACGGGTCAGCCTTCAGGGACATCGCCCGGTAGGAAACTGAAGGTTAAACTCTTATACCGGGATATGTATGTAGAAGCTTAAGCGGAATATTTTCGGACGGGGGTTCGACTCCCCCCGCCTCCACCATCCTTCGCTCATTCATTTCATTCATGAGCTATGGATGGCAGGCCAGTTCTTATTGGCAACATTCTAAAGAGTAATATGCGAAGTTGGGCTAAATAAGAAGTCATCATTCTTTATTAAGATATACTTTTTGGGAGTAAAAAATGGCAACATACACAGCGGTCATAGAAAAATGTTGCGAAATAGGTCTTTATGTTGGTTTTGTTCCGGGCTTTCCTGGTGCACATTCACAAGGGGAAACACTTGATGAACTAAACCAAAATCTGAAAGAGGTTATAGAAATGCTCCTGGAAGATGGCTATCCAAAAATGGAAAGCGAATTTGTTGGGACTCAAAATGTTATGGTTGCATAAACATGGGAACCCTTCCTGTTCTAAAACCTAAAGTGGTTGCTTCAATCCTAAACAAACTGGGATTTCATTAAATCAGACAAAAAGGTTCCCATAGACAATATCGTCATTCGGATGGACGAAGCACTACAATTCCATTCCATTCCGGAAGAGATATATCTCCTGCCTTGTTAAAACAAATTATAAACGATATTCATGTAACTGTTGATGAATTTTTACAGCATCAATAAGAAATACCTATCAACGAATCTGTACCAGCATTTTCAAAAATATTTCAATTGCTTTTATTGGCATAGACATCGAAGTAAATCTTTTATATAAGAGGACGGACTTGACTTGACACCTTGCAAAAGGAAGGGTGGTCAGATACCTTCAAGGTTACACACTTAAAACGAGGTAAACAAGAAAAATACATGATACAGTTTTGGGCCATTTCCGCCAAAGAATAAAAATAAATCTCAGCAGAAACACAAGAGTCAATATAAAGGATAACTCGCCTAATAACTTCACTTCCAATCCTTTCAATCTAAGTTATCAGTTAAAGATATTAATAGGTAACTTAAAAGGACATATTAATCTGACAACCACTGAAATTCTTTTATTACCATATCAAATGAACGATCGGTATAAATTTCGTTGCATACATAAAAAATATCCTTCCCCCGCACTACCCCATTGGGCTACTTTTGGGCTCTCTTTTGGAAATTATTTTCAATTTTTGGATTTGGAATGATATATTGGTCAAGTGGCTTTTTATCTCAACAACCTATCTCTCCTCTTTTCCAGCACCAGTCTATACCTGTCTTTCAATTCATTCGGTAAAAAACTGATCTCTACAAGCCTGTCCCATTCAGGCATTGCGCCATTAATATCATCTAAGAGGGATGAGATAATCTTATCATTCAATGCCAGTCTGTCCCTGCCGAAATAGTCAATTAAAATATATGAATCCAGTCTGTTTTTCCTTCCTTTTACGGGCAGTGCTATCTCTTCTTTGGGATCAGACAGAACGATCGTGGTGTTCAGGATATCGTATGCAGGTGCAAGCTCTGTTTTATTATCCTTTGTCATTAATGAAAAGTTTTTTACATGCATGTCTTCATTGCCCAGTAAAAAATTCACCAGGGTCAGCCTGAACAGTTTTATTTTTTCAAGTGCCGGAAAGGTGCAGTACTGCTCTATAACCTTTGCTACTTTTTCCATGGATGCATCATACTTTGTGTCTCTGCTTAACCCCATAAGCTGGGAAAAGTCTTCCAAAGCAATCTTTTTTTTTCCTGTCCTGTCAAACCGCTTTATGAAATATGTCATTGAGCTGTCTTTGGAATATACAAGACCGTGCAGCGGCACCTGGATGCCAGCTGCAGATGCTAGACGCATGGACAGATCTTCGTTTTCAGGCAGGTTTCTGTATTGCGGGTTTTGAGGTTTAAGGATATATCTGCCACCGGTGTCCACAAGTTCAAACCCGTTTATGCGGGTATTCAATATGGCACTCAGCTTGGGCTGAATACCCTGGATGGACATTTTCGGTGCACGGGAAGCAGCTTCGATAATCTGATCCGAGGCGGTATATGGCAGATCCACAAGCTCCATGAGACTTCTTGAAAGGAGACTTAAACCCTTTGGTGAATATCTTTTTTCACATTCTTCATATGTTATTGGGCAGATATTCATTCAGCCTCACAAACTGTAACTGCCCCGACCATATCCTTACCTACTGCCAGAAGCTGGCTCAAAAGATCCTGCCTGTCTATTTTAAGGGCGCGAAGGAGCGCCTCCAGGTTGTATCCTTCAGGAAGAAGCCCCTCAAGGAAAGGCGGGAAGGTGTCATACTCAAATGGTTCAGGTTTTACAGGTACTGTGAGAGAAACAGGAGGCCCGCTATATCCCGGGTCATATGTGAATCTATAGGCTTTACGTGGGGTTGTCTCCTCCAGGATGCCTGTATGGATATCATGCATAAATATATCAGCTTTCCGCATTATCACCTGCCTTGAATTGTGCCATCAACGGGCTGTCAATAGATACTGAAATATTGATGGTATCAAGTACTTTTAACAGCGTGTTCAACCGGACAGTGTCCTTGCCGTTTTCAATATCATAGATAGCTGTCTTCCCCACACCTGCAATATCGGCCAGACTAACCCTGGAAAGCCCGGCCTGTTTGCGGTGGAACTGAACAATAGCTCCAAATTCCTTCATCATGTTTATGTTTATTTTTACCGTCATAACAGTATAATTAATGCGTTTATAAAAATATTAAGAACAATTAGTGTTATAATTTGTATTTTTACTGCTTTAACGGTTAATTGTCAATATTTATCTGTGAAAACGAGTTATAGACCCTTAATTTATTAAATATATACTGCTATAGCAGCAATAAAGTTATTATTTTTACATCCTCCAATCTGAAAGTTATCCCAATCGTTACCATACCGGTTTCACAGAAGATCTAAAAACTCGTCTGGATACACACAATGCTGGTCAAGATACCCACACATCAAAATACTAACCATGGAGAATAAAAACATCAATTGCTTTTACTGACAGACAGCAAGCTTTAAATTTTGAATCATACCTAAAAAGCCCCTCAGGCAGAGCCTTTACAAAAAAAAACTTTAACATTTTTCCCCTTGCCCCATTGGGCTGCTTTTGGGCCCTATTTTAAATTGTTTTCATATTTTTGTTTTAAAATATATTTATGGGAGAGGGCAACTCCCAATCTATTCTCTGTATATATTCCCTGTTTAAAACATAGCATGCTATTATTTTTTAATGCAGGGTCATTTAAAAATCATATGACTCAATATTTTTATTGATCTTTATAAGCAACTCGGTGAATAAAGTCCTCTCACCTTTTGTGAGACCTTTCAGAAACTTTTCTTCGGTTTCATCCATGTGGACATGTGAATCCTGGCAGACTTCTTCTCCCTTTGGTGCCAATTTTACAAACTTGATTCGCTTGTCAGAGCTATCAAACTCGCCTTTTACAAAGCCCTTTTCTTCAAGCCTTTTAGCAATGCCAAGGGTTGTAGGCTGTGAATTTCGGAGCAACTTTTCAAGTTCTTTCAGAGTGAGGCTCCCGCTTTCGGAGTTTTTTAGAGCCCATAGTACACGCATTTGAGAGACAGTAAGATCTTTTTCTTTAAGCTCCCTGTTTGCCATCCTTTCAAGGGCATCATGTATCTGCTTTATAATAATTCCGATATATATTTTTTCTTTCACAAGAACTCCTTTTTTAGTTTGAAATCATATATGAAATACTATATTTTTAAATAGCATGCTATTGAATAATTCATAATTTATAAACTGTATTCAAATACCTAATACCGGAAAGGAGTAATTAATGGGAAAGGCTAAAAAAACACTGCTAAAGTCCTTAACAGGGGTGATTTTATTATTTTCAATCGCCCTGCTCTATGCAGATGCCCTTGCTGCCAAATCTGAAAGAAAAGCAGAAGCCATTTCATTTGAGGTGCTGAATCCGGAGGCGGAGATGATCATGGCATCTGATATCTCTGTTATTTCTCCACGGGTTAAAAATCTGTCCGCCGGCAAAATCGGACTGGTCTGGGCAGGCAAATCCGGTGGAGAGTTTTTTCTTGATGCACTGGAGATACTCCTTAAAAAGAAATATCCTTCCGCTACAATCCTCAGGTATACCCGGGGTGCAGATAACGCAGAGGCGAGGATACCAAAAGAGGTAGACACCTTTGTCTATGCTGTGGGTGATTCAGGCCAGGGTGCATGGGATAGCGTATCCTATACAATAAAAATGGAAAAACTGGGTAAACCCGGTGTTGCTGTCTTTGGTGAACACCTGATGCATAACGCAGAAACAGCCGCTAATCATCTTGGCATGCCATCTGTACGTATGGCACCCTTGCCCAGCATGGAGTTCTACCCGAACAGGGCAAGCGCAAAGAGCATGATACCCTGCGCAGAGATGGTTTTTAATGATATAGTAAATGCCCTGACCCTTCCTATAAAACCTTCAGAGAAAGAGGCAGGCATAAAACCCGGGAAAGCGGCGATTGAAACAGTAAAAATATCAGCGGACAGCCTGGAATCCGCCTATGAGAAATTCTATCAGACATACATGGATAATAACTGGGGTGATGGACTCCCGCTTGTCCCTCCCACACCGGGTAATGTCGCACAGATGCTAAAGGCAACCAGTCTTGCACCTGATAAGGTACTGGGGGTAATAAAATCTCCGGACGGAACATCTGTTATTGCTAATGTCACTGTACAGAAGGCGGCAGTGAACGCCGTTATGGCGGGCGCCAGACCGGAATATTTTCCGGTCATTGTTGCTGCAATGGAAGGAATATCAGATAAGGATTTTTCACACCATGTGTTTTCTTCTGATGGCTCTTTTAATCTTTTTATAGGTGTGAGCGGGCCCATTGTTGATAAAATAAATATGCATACAGGCATTGGCCTATTAGGGCACGGATGGCGTGCAAACAATACGATAGGACGTGCTGTAAGGCTCTGCATGAACAATATCGGCCATTTAAAACCCGCAAAGCTCGATACCGCATTAACCGGCAGGCCTTCATCCCATACCTTTTATGTGCTTGCTGAAAACAATAGATTAAGCCCGTGGGCTCCATATCACACTGGGCGTGGTTATAAGGCAGAAGAGAGCTATGTTACTGTATCAGGCATAGGTCTTGGAGGCGATTTCACAGGCTACGGCGGAGGAACCGGCGGTGCCTGGACAGTTGACGGCATGCTGGATGATATTATCGGTAAAATTGCCCCCAACCGCCTTATGTTTGCCTCGTACCTGCCTGGCGTTGGCTTAGGGGCCTTTGCCAGACCTTTTAACTATATCTTTATATTAAGTCCGGATACAGCAAATGCACTTAAAAAGCGGGATTTCACCCGGGAGGGGCTTGTTGACTACATTATTGATAAGACATCAGTCCCCTACGAGGAGCTGACCGAAAATGAGATAAAGGGACTTAAAAAGCGACTTTCGGAAAAGAGTGAGGCATTTGGCGGGACCGATAATATCCCTGAAGAGAGGATCCCAATGTACTGGGAAAACCTTAAACCGGGCGGCAAGGTGCCCGTTGTGGTTTCTCCTGACACTATAAACATTTTTGTATCCGGTGAGGTGTCGGGCTATAATTTTGGTGCGATTTATCTTTTAGGTGCACATTCAATAAAACCTGTTCAGTAAAGGAGGCAGATTATGAAAACTGAAAATATCAGCAAACTAAGCAGGAGGCGATTTATACAGGGCACTGTATCCGGGATTATGGGCATGGGAGCAGTGGCAGCCTTAAGCTGTGCAGATGGAAAAAGCAAATCAGATAAAAAGGAGATGGTCACCCTTGAGATACTGGAGCCTCACGGCGAACTGGCCTTTCCCGAAAGGCAGGGTTTATTTGCCCCGCGCCTCACAGACCTTAATGGAAAGAAGATCGCCATTATGGCAATGGGCGAGGATTCCATGTCATTTTTCGATACAATAAAATCAATGCTTAAAATGAAGTACCCTTCTGTTGAGTTTATCCATTTCAGTTATGGAGTCCCTAACGCACCCGATATCTCCGGTGAAATAGCAGAGAAGTGCGACGGGTGGATAGACGGGGTAAAGGCATCAGAGACAGGTTCCAGGCATGATACAGGAGCCAGGCTGGAAAAGCGGGGTCGCCCCGGTGTTGCAATTGTATCTGATGCAGTAATAAAGGCGAAAAAACTGTTGGTGGATATCAATGGCATGCCTACCTGCCGCGTTCTAGCTGTACCCGCAGTGGAATATCTTGTGGCCAAGACTGATCCCGGATTAATGAAACAGGTTGCAGAGGCGGCCTTTGATGAAATACATGATGCGCTGATAAGGCCGCTCACAAAAGAGGAAATGGAGGTCAATAATTTCACCTATGACTATTACCCTAAAAAATTTACAGGGGCTGATTATGCTGAGGCAAATGAAAAGTTTCAGCAATACTGTACTGATAATTTTTTAACAGATGGTATGCCTGTAGTACCGCCCACTAGAGAGGCTGTGTCAAGGATGCTCGCTGGGACATCCTATCCGCCTGATAAGGAGATAGGGCTTATGTATCCAAAGCAGGGTAAAGCGACTGTAGAAAAAATCGCCATAAGCGCGGTTATGGCAGGTGCAAAGCCGGAATATCTCCCTGTTATTATCGCCATGATAGAGACCATTACTGCCAAAGACTTTAATCAGTACCATATTGTTAATGAAATACTGCCCATAACATTTATCAGCGGGCCTATTATTGAAGAGATCGGGCTCAATAATGAGACAGGCTATCTCGCCCCGGGCCACAGGGCCAACGCAACTATCGGCAGGGCAATGCTCATGTGCATGATCAACATAGGCTGGCGCCGCATGGATGTTTATTCGTCACCGGGTGGTCTCGGGCAGCCGGCTGCCTATGCAAATTACATAATACCTGAAAACCAGAAGGCGAGCCCCTGGGAGACATATGCGGTTTCAACCGGGTTTAAACCTGAGGAAAGTACAGTAACCATATGCGAAGGGATTTTTATATCGCGCGGTCCGTCAGAGACCCTCAGCATGGACAATTTTGAAAACAGGCTTGAACAGATGAGTGCCATGTTCGCCCCTTCTGCGGGGGTGTTCGGCTTTTTCGGGATGCCCAAGGACGGTGTTGATATACGGCATATGATAGCGATCCATCCGACATTTGCACAGCAGCTTAAGAATGCAGGTTTTACCAGGGAGTCTTTTATCAAGTGGCTGCACGATAAAAACACCATTAACTGGGACAAAATGAGTGAAGAGGAACGCAAGGCTCTAAAAGAGCAGGTGGCTGAAAATAAGGTTATCGGTATAAGACCTGAAGAGCTGAAACCGGGGCTCTACAGAGAACCCTTTAAAGATCATAAAGATGTAGCTGTAATAGTATCCGGTACAGGTGCAGGCGGAGTGATTGTCTTCCAGACCCCATGCGGCTCAACCGCAAATGTTGAGGATGTTAAGGTAACAAGGCCTTACATGCACAAGGTAATACGCGGAGCAGCACTGACAAAGGCAGGGAGGTAGCAGGGGCAGGAAAGAGGAGATAGAAAAGAGGAAAGAGAAAAGAGGGAAGGAGTATTAAATGGGTGATAATAAAAATGCCAATGGCATTTTTATTTTGTATTTCCATTTTTAGTGGTTAAAATAGGAAAAAATACAAACAAACAGATAAACAAATTAATGGAGTACAGGCCATGACCAGAATAATATCCTTTATTTTCATACTGTTATTAGGTTTTTGCCCACTCTCTTTAATAGCAATAGAGCCATCACCTGCACCCGGTAACGCCCCGGAATTCATCCCTGTTTCTAAAAAGCCCTGTTATATAGGGTGTGATTTCCAGTTCCAGTACTGTTACCATTACAATATTTTGAACATGAATGATGCAATTAAGGTGAAGGAATGGAATGTATCAGAGGGCCTTGTGACCGGTAAGGCGGCAGCGGACATAAAGGCAATGTTGTTAATCAAGATGTGCTATCAGGTTTCATTGACCTCTGCCTTTCCTGTTGCTGAAAAAGAGATAGACCTCCAATCTGAATTTGAATTCAGCATAAAGGTAAACAGTGATGCAGGTGATATGTGCATCAGTGATGAGGAAAGCACAATCAACTTTTCTACCCTTGAACTCAAGGGGGATATTAAAACCGAACCCATCCCCCTCATGCAGGAGCATCTGATTGGTAACATGTCAGCCATAATAAAGGATTCAGTAATAAAGGCAGTATACAGTTCTGTCTCAAAGGATAAAAAATTGAAAAACATCTATTGCGGTGAAGGGCCGACTGACACAGCAGAGAGCGATGCCCCATGCGGGTGCGAATAGACTATCCTATTCGGGTTCAAGTTTATATACCCGCTAAAAGTATCTCCTCTGTCTTTGCAGTCCTTTCAGCTGCATCTACAGTTACCAGGCTGTAGGTATGTGAACTATTATCGTTAAGAATCTCTTCATGGATAAATGGTGCCCTTGTTACCTGTGATTTATGGTTAACCTGCCCCACCTTAAGGTTATCCCGCCATATCTCATAACGAATAATTGGCTCATCTCCGGCATAGGCAGTCTGCCATGTTAGTTTAGCTACCCTTTTCCGGTCTCTGCTTTCCTGTACAACAGAAAAATCCCTTGGTGCGCTCAGCGCCTGTTTTTCCACCTGAAAAAAACCATTAGTCTTACCTTCTTTGACCGAAAGGGCAAGTTTTTCCACCTCTCTGCGATCAGTAATTGAATAGGCATCTGGTGCGATCTGGGCTGAAAGCAGGTTTTGTGTAAGCTGGCAGGCCTTTGGATCATTATCTATATGACCTGTACCAATAATGGCAGTATGGATACCAGGGGTTGTAAGTGAGTATTCAACCAGTTTCCTGCTGGGAAGCTTTCCTCCACCTACCCTGCGGACAACCATGTGAGGCCCCTGTGTCATAACAGCAGGTTTTTCATACATGGCGCCATCAGCAAAGACCTTCATTGCTATGATACCCATGTTATTTGCCTGTGCCACAGGTATGATATTGTATTGCATATTGAAATAGTTTCTGTCATTGGCGTTTATGGCTACAAGCATGCCTTCCAAAACCTTCCTGGTGTCACGATGAATCATCTCCATCATAACCGCTGGGGATGCATGCCCGGAAAAACCTATATGACGAATAAGCCTTTCTTCATCCGGGTTCAGGCCGGTAAGGTTTGTTCCGTCACGTAAATCTATCAGTGTTGCAAGGGTGCCAATTGTCTCGGCCTTCTGATCCGTGTTTTCATAGCCTGCATATAATGCATTTATATCCTCTATACTGGTAACAGCATGCATTAGCACCATATCCAGGTATGCACCCTTGGGGTAGGCACCCTTTCCATCACCAAAAACCTGTGACAACGTCCTTTTGATATCACTTACTGCATGGGTACCTGATCCATTGGTAAGATTATACATCACATCATTCTTCCACCCGCCCTTACCAAAACGCAGGCAGGTCTTGCTGGTTAAAAATATGGACCTGCGCAGCTTTTCATTATAGCCCGGTTTTTCGGGAATAAGGTCAAGAGAACGAAATGCCTTCCCATAATGGAGTTGACTATCGTCATAAAAATTGGAGGTATCATAGTAATTTATGCCGGAGGCAAATGCCTTGAGGATAATCTTAACAGGGTCAACATCAGCAGGTGTCCACTGAAGTGATGCCTGCCCGCCCATGCCAAGGGTGGTTGCCTCAAAGTTAAGCCGCCCCATCGAACGCTTCATAAGGCTGGTAGCTGCCTGTGCTCTTTCAATATGAATAAAGGGACCAATAGTCAATCCAGCAGCAGTGAGTGCTGTATTTTTAATGAACTGCCTGCGGGTATATTCCTTCTTATTAAAACCTTTCATGTTATTCTCCTTTTACAAACCAGGGTAAAACCATAGATAAAATAGGCGGCAAGGTCAAGTTGAAACATATCATTGATATAATAATAACTGCACTGTAATTTATTTAAAAACAACCAGAATGTAATTTAATATACACCTAAATGTCTCCTTTTGTGAAACACAGCTTAAATGTATTTTTTTTAATTCACCGAGCAAAAAAAATAAAGCTATGTGTTTCCAACAGGTTACACATTTGGAAGCAATCCACTAATATTGGAATACATATTGCATAAGCAACATACAGCTCGATAGTTTTTCGAGTAGCTTGATAATGGCAAACCGTTCGAAAGGGCGGGACGCAAAGCCATCGGCCTAAGTTCCTGATTCAGGGATACGGTTGCGAGGTTGCCGGGCAGACAGCACTTCCAAAAGTGCATGGTCTCAGGCCAAGCAGGATTTTTTGGAGGTGCTTTATGTTTTACAGGGATTTTTCCGGTTTTTTTAACCACAGTATTCGTGTATTTTTTTTCACAATTATCTTAATAATCATTTCAGCAGCAACTGTCAGCGCACGTCAGGTAACACTTACCTGGGAACCTAACAGCGAGCCTGACCTCAGTCATTATATTGTCTACTGGGGTACCACATCTGGAAATTATACCTCCAACAGTGGAAATATAGGCATGGTAACAGAATATTCTGTTACAATACCTGACGAAGGCCAGTATTTTTTTGCAGTAACCGCGGTTGACGAAGCAGGTTTGGAGAGTGATTTCTCAAACGAGGTTTTTACAGAAGAGGGATCAGGATCAGGATCATTACCTCCTGTTGCTAATGCAGGCACTGACCAGACAAAGGCTGAAGGACAGGTTGTCACACTTAACGGCTCTGCATCTTCTGACCCGGATGGTTCTATTGTCTCATATAATTGGACACAGACCGGCGGTACGGCTGTTACACTTAGCAGCGCTACAACGGTTCAGCCCTCCTTTACAGCACCAAATGTCGGTCCATCAGGCGCAACACTTACTTTCAGTCTTACAGTAACAGACACCCAGGGCTTACAGAGCACCGATTCAGTTAATATTAATGTAACATGGGTTAATGCTGCCCCTACTGCTAATGCAGGCCCTGATCAGACTAAAGCAGAAGGTCTTGTTGTTACACTTAACGGTTCAGGCTCTTCTGACCCGGATGGTAGCACCCTTACATACCTCTGGACACAAACCGGCGGTACGGCTGTTACACTTAGCAGCGCTACAACAGTTCAGCCCTCCTTTACAGCACCAAATGTCGGTCCATCAGGC
>JAAZBV010000055.1 GCA_012513605.1 Desulfatiglans sp.
ACCTGGTCATAATGGTATATATGCGCCATCTCATGCAGAAGGATGCTCTTAAGCTCATTGTCTGTTAATGTGGTAAATAGCTTTTCAGGGATAATGATAGCAGGATGTATAAACCCTATTGCCATTGGGGACTCTATTAGAGATGATCGGTAAAGCCTGGGCACAAGTCGCCCCTTCCTGAATAATGTGGCGGCAATATTGCTCAGCATATTATTAAAGGATATATCCTTTATAGCTTCAATACTTCTCTTAAATTTCTTTACCAATATTAATCCATAGCCCAGCCTGAAAAGTTGAAAAAGTACCCCGATAATCCATATGAGGCCCAGCATGTTAATAATGGTAATTACAGTAGAGGACAAACTGATAGAGTATGGAGAATGTTCCAGGTTAGGAGTCATATATGCTGTATCAATATTTTGAGGAATATATGGCTGTATAACAATGTGGGGTACAGGTTCTATCTGTAATGGTTTAGAGGATACATTAGGCAGTGACGCAACTGGTAATGGTTCATACTGATATGGAACAGAGATAAAATTTGATGTGGTTTCCTGCTCAATAACAGGTGTTGGTTCCATTTGCCATGATATGTCAGATAAACGAGCACCGATAAAGATCACAATGAGTAATCCCATTGCAATTATTGTTGCTGCGCACACAAGGCTGCGAAGAGGTGCAGTTTTTTTAGAAAGCAGTTTTAACAGGACAAGCCCTGTAATTGAAATCAGGATAGACTGCCCTGCCAGTGTAATAAAAAACCCTGCTGCTTCATGACTTGATAATAAAGAGAGAAAATCCATTTTATTTCTCCTCGTATTTGTCTATTAACTCCCTTAACTGCCTTATCTCTTCACTTGAAACCGCTGACCTGCTGAAAAATGCCTTTACAAGCTCTACACATGAACCGCCAAAAATACGATCACCTATATCAAGTGCTATGGCAGCAGAGGCTTCACTGCGCGGTGTAGTGGATTTGAAAAAAAACTTGTTTCCTTCCTGACGATGGTTAAGCCATCCCTTTTCCTCAAGCCTTCCGATCTGAACCTGGATAGTTGACCTGGTAAGATTGCGTTTATTATTTTTATTTACCTGATTCATGATTTCTGTAACTGTAAGCTCCCCTGAGTTCCAGACTGCATTCATTATCTCAAATTCTGCGGGCGTGAGTTTTGGTAAGGCATTTTTTTTCATTTCTCATATCTCCTGATGACATTTGTAGTTAATTATGATGACAGACGTCATTAATGTCAACAATTATTTTTGTAAAATCAAAAATATTTTATCACGAACCTTGTTTCCATGGGTACAATAAAAATAACTTGTTGATAATATGAGATAAATTACCACTAATTAAAAGGATTAAGATTTATTGTGTGAACAGAAATCTGTCAGGTTAACGGATTTAATACACTAAATATTAATTAAAAAGCCTTTTAAAAACCTTGTCAATGCCTCCTGAACCATTCCCCAGGTGCAGCATTGTTACAGGGTTACCGCGCAATGCTTTTTGATTAGAGATACATAATGGCCTGCCTCTCCTTCATATTGATCCGGGTCAGAAAGCAGATCATCTATCCGGGTAAGCCAGGTTGAGCCTAAACCCAATATCCGTGTTTATTGATATAAAAAATGGCAAATGGTTTATTTGTAAAAAGGTATGATGGGGATATGGGATTGATTATAATTGGTTTGCTTCGCTTAACCCAACCTGCATAAAAGATATATTCTTTACTTGACATTAAAATCCATATTAAAGATATATATCACTATTAAGCGGTCGGCTATCGGCGCTCAGCTTTCAGCAAGGGCATATAAGCAAAGATTTGGCTTTAATCTGAATGCTGATATCTTCATCCCGGAAACAATCGCTTTCTGGATGGATATAAATTTGTTTTTCTTTATCCGGTAATTGTTTATGGAGATAATCAAAATGCAAATCCCATCATTTGATCTAAAAGAATTAAAAGTAGTATCTGAAATACCTGAAAGCACAAGGATGCCTGCCATCAAGATGTATAATTACCCTGTTCCGATAAGGGAGGGTGTGGTTGCTGCATTTAAAAGAAAGCCCCTGTGGCAGATAATTGATCCTGAAATCAAAATTTTTACTCCTGGTATCATACCCGATAATGTTGCACGCTCATTTGTTTATGAGGCAAACGCCTTTGACCCTATGGATGGCGGCGGAAAAGATATGTTCGGGATTGAGTGGGAATACATACCTGTGGCTGGCGGTTCAATGGTGCGTCCGGGTAAACCATTCATGGAAGATGCGAATGAGTGGCATGAGCGGTTAACATGGCCTGATGTAGATGGCTGGGGCTGGGAAAAGAGCGCAAAAGATAACAATGGGACATACCTGAAACCGGATATCTTTAACATGGTCTGGTTCCAGACAGGATTTTTTGAAAGGCTGATCTCGTTTATGGATTTTGAGGCGGCTGTTATGGCCATGATAGATGAGGATCAGAAAGAGGCAGTAAGGGAGCTTTTTGACAGGCTTGCTGACCTCTATATAAAGATACTTGATAACTATCTTAAGTACTATGACCATATAGATGGTTTTTATTTTCATGATGATTGGGGCGCACAGAAGGAGACCTTTTTCTCTCCTGATACTGCGGCTGACCTGATTGTGCCTCCCATGAAAAGGGTAACCGATTTTATACATTCAAAGGGGAGGTTTGCGGAACTCCACAGTTGCGGCATGCTTTTAAAACAGGTGCCCAACATGATCGCTGCCGGCTGGGATGCATGGGGCGGTCAGGCTATAAACGATTTTGAAACGATCTATGACCTTTATGGTGATAAAATACTTGTCGGAGTTGTGCCTGAAAGGTTTGATCCCAAAACCACCACTGAAGATGAACAGAGGGCAATAGCAAAAAGATATGTAGAAAGATTCTGCAACCCTGAAAAGCCAAGCTATCTCCACAGGTATGGCGCACAGTACCTGACACCAGCATTCAGGGAGACCCTTTATATAGAGTCCAGGAAAAGATACAGCAAATAAATGAATAGTGTCCATTCAGGAAGAGACAAATTCTGGATGGACACTGCATAGATTTAGTATACAAAAAATTGCGATACCCTTTTGATCTTATGATATTAATACCATTATTTATGGGGAATGAATATCTTCCATATCTGTTTTAATCAGTCAAAAGAGAGCTCTGTTCGGCTTATCAGGTCGCCCTGCAGCTCCTCGCTCAATTCAACAAAATAGGCGCTGTAACCTGCTATGCGCACTAGAAGGTCCTTGTACTGTTCAGGTTGTTTTTGAGCACAGATCATAACATCCCTGCCTATGATATTAAACTGGCTTTGCATCCCTTTACAGTCAAAATAGACATCCATAAGGGCAATGAGATTATCCCTGCCTGTTTCACCTGACACAGCGCCGGGGCTGAATTTCCAGTTAAGGATAATGCCGTTACCAATCCGGCTGTGGTCAAGCTTGGCAACTGATTTTGCTATTGCTGTTGGCCCGTTTCTATCGTGTGATGATACCTTTGTATGCGCAGGGCCTATGCAGTCTGAGAGAGGTTCATATGCCTTTCTGCCATCAGGTGTGGCGGCTGTAAAGAAACCTGCCATTACATTCTGTGAAACTGAAAAGACACCGGGCATAAATTCGCCTCCATGGGCGGTTGGCCGGTGTTCAACATGCTTGCAGTATGTGGCTGCAACAAATTTTGCTATATCGTCGGCATAATCGTCATCATTGCCGTAACAGTGCATCTTTTCGCTGTTTACAAGGGCATATAAAGGCTCATACCCTTCCCAGTCTGCCTTTAATGCCTTAAGATAGGAGGCGCCATCTATCTTTTTTTCATCAAACACCAGTTGCTTTATTGCTGTGAGGCCATCAGCAACAGTCCCTATGCCAACCCCCTGGGGTCCGCTGTGGTTATATTTTGCCCCGCCAACTGATACATCCATCCCTTTCCCGATACAGTCATCTATTAAAAGTGAAAGGTAGGGGAGGGGTTTTAACCTCTGATGGGCCATATCCACCTTGTTTACCTGGCTTATCATGAGGTTGCACCAGTACTTCATCTGTTTATCAAATGAATCCATCACATCATCAAATGATTTAAATGTATCAAGACCACCTGTATCAATGCCGAGCCTTCCGCCGATCCCCGCACATTTACTGTGTCTCATGCATTTTACGCTGCAATCTATGCAGCGGCCGTGGTTAATGGCAAGCTGCATTACCTTTGCTATATTAAATGAGCTGGAATCATGCCAGCCGTATGTCTTACCAGGTACACAGGGCTCGACACAGCCTATGCCAACATAATCCCTCGCCTCTTCTATAGGTTTGTCATAGTTGAGAAGGGCCTTGATCATCTCAGAGTCATTAAATACCTTTGGTTCACCTGTGCCGATCCTGATGACATTAAAGGTCTTTATCTTGAATTCCCTTGGGGAATTTTCATTAAGCCTTACACCCATCCAGGGGTTTGGTATCCTTGTGTGAGCATGCGCATCCAGCACCATGTAGCTCAGGTCATTTGTTGCGTCATTGCCATCCCTGTCCACGCCGCCCACATCCAGTGCAGTGCCCCCCATTATGGTGCCACTGGAAAATACGATTGCCATCTTGTCGCGGATCTTGCACAGCTCATGCATTTTTAAAAAGGACATCTCTATCAGCTCCTGGACAAACTCACGCTTAAAGGTGCCTTTAGCTATATC
Organism: Desulfatiglans sp.; assembly: GCA_012513605.1. Lineage (NCBI taxonomy): Bacteria > Pseudomonadati > Thermodesulfobacteriota > Desulfobacteria > Desulfatiglandales > Desulfatiglandaceae > Desulfatiglans > Desulfatiglans sp. The sequence goes on from JAAZBV010000055.1 coordinate 4,708, forward strand.
ATTTTTATAAAAGGGGTAAAAAAGCTGGTCAAAACGGCCGTATGTTACAGAGTGACCGTTTGTTTCAATGATTATCATGTTGGTGGCAATGTGCCATAGCTGTATTGCCTCCCAGAAGTCCCTTGGAACACCTTCAGCCACCTGGGCACAGTTAGCGGAAATACGGATCAGCTCTGCCTTTCTGCGTTCATCACCCTCTTTTTGCGCCATCTCATAAGCCAGCTTTGCATAGCGCTTTATATAGGTAACAGCCCCTTCAAGGGAGATAAGGGCTGCATCATAGAACTCTTTTTTAGTGATATCTGAGGGGTTTGCAGTATCTAATTCCGCCCTTTTTTCAATGATTTGAGTTCTGATACCCCCAAAACCAAGCGAGAAGAGTTTTTCATAATTGGCGCACACATGACCTACTCCTGCTGAGGCAAAGAGCCCGAAAAAGTTAACACCCTTTTCAAGGTGTGATCCTTTTCGCTCCTCTTCGGTCAGGGTGCTTAATATATGCTCTTCAAGGGTGTTGCCTTTCCAGTATTTTTGTATGCCTAAAAGGGCCTTTTTGGTCTTTTCATCAATCACATAACGGTCATTTCTGCGTTGATCAAGGGGTGAGTTGATCATCTCATCACAGAGCCAGTCAATGGAAAATTCAGGGTACACTGGCGCACTCTTTGCGGGGGCAGCTATCTCGCCCACAATAAGCTCGTCAGGCCAGATATTTATTGTAACATTTTCAAGCACATCCCTGTATGACATGGCGCACTTTAATATCTGTGGTAAGTCATTGTATTTTTTGAAGTATCCCTCTGTATATATTACGGCCCGCTGTGCATCGGCAGTGGTATCCCTTTCCTTAAGCCATCTTAAGATATTGTTTATCCTGGGAAATGGCGACGGGTCTTTTGTAATGGCTGAAACCCCAACCCCCCACTCCTTATCATAGGGCTCTATTGCAAGGGGGGCTGTTGATTTTGGGTTATTTTCCTTATTTGCGGTTTCCATTATTTATACCTCTTATGATGATAATCGGCCTCTTATTAAAAAAACTCTAGGAAAAAGGGAAATTTGCGTGTAATATATTTCAATGGTCAAAATATATATCCTGAGCGTTTTAAGTCAAGAATTATTCAGGAATTTATATTATTATATTGATTATTACCAGTTCGTAATTACTTATATAAACTAAACCTGCTGTGGTAATAAAAGGCTTTATTAACATTTTTTTCAGGGAGTTAAAAAATGGTAGCAAGCAAAGAGTTTGATAACACATACAAGGCAGCAGAAAAAATAGCGCCGCAGGCTGTTGAGCCCTTTGACAAAGAATGGGGAGTGGGTATATCGGGTAACACGCCTGAACCCTCGCCGTTTCCACGAATTAACAGGATATTAAAAAATACCGCAAAAACAACCAACGGCTTTGTCCCGCCAGAAAGGGCGCTCCTTGTTACCGAGGCCATTAAAAAGAACCCCGGAGCCTCCCAGGTAACAAAATGTGCTGAAGGCATGGCAAACCTGTTAAGAAACACCCCGATTTATATTTATGATGATGAACTTATAGTGGGGGGCCTGGGTTGTGAGAAAAAAGGGGCGCCTGTTTTTCCTGAGTTTGGTCTAAACTGGGTAGTAGATGAGATGCGTGACGGGCTTATGGACTATAGCCCTGAGCGCACCCATGATTATTTCAGTTTTACAAAAGAAGCATATGAAAAGCTTGAGTCCATCAGGGATTTCTGGAATGGTAAAACCATTGAAGACTATGCAAATTCGCTCCTTACTGATGATGAATTAAAGGGGTCGCATGCGGGCAAAGGGGTATTTTTTGCAGATGCCTATATGTTCTGCGGGGCAGGGCACCTTGGTCTTTCATATGAAAGGCTGTTTAAGATCGGTTACAAAGGTATAAGGCAGATGATAGTTGACGCCTTAAAGGATGTTGATAAAACCTCACCTGACGGACTTAAAAAATATACCTTCCTGAAGGCAGAGCTCCTTGTAAACGAAGCTGCTACAGATCACATAAAACGATACGCCACCCTTGCCTGGGAAAAGGCCAAAAGCACATCTGATGAGACCAGGAAAAAAGAGCTCATACAGATGCATGAAAACCTGCTCTGGATATCTGAAAACCCTCCCCGGACCTTCTGGGAGGCAATCCAGCTTGTGCATATTGCAAACTGCATGATACACATGGAATGTAACGGCCACTCTATTTCATACGGCCGGTTTGACCAGTACATGTATCCATTATTTAAGAAGGATATAAAAGAGGGTACTGCAACCCGTGAATTCTGCCAGGAGTTGATAGAGAATTTCTTCATTAAGATATGGGACCTGAACAAACTTAGGAGCCATGTGCTCATTAAAACATTCGGTAACGGCGGGGTAGGGGGCCAGTGCCTGACCCTTGGAGGCCTAGACAGGGACGGAAAGGATGCCACCAATGAGCTTACCTTTATGGGCATAGATGCACATACCCATATCAGGATACCAACCCCGTGGCTTGCTGTAAGGATGCATGCAGGCACACCTTGGGAACTCAAGGTAAAGGTGGCAAATGCCATACGCCTTGGAACTGGTGAACCAAAGATATTTAATGACGATGTTGCTATACCATCGATGCTTTCATCATATACAGATATAAAGGATGCGCGAGACTATCAGGTGGTAGGGTGCGTTGAGCCTGATGCAACCGGTAAATCATACGGCTGGAAGGATTGCGGTCACATGAACATGGCAAAGGTGCTTGAGCTTGCAATGAATAACGGCAGGTGCATAGACTGCGGCCCTCAGTGCATGAGATGGGAAAAATGCGGCGCAATAGGTGAAAGGCTCGGCCTTGAGACCGGCAGCCTTGAGGATTTTAAGACATTTGAAGAGGTACTTAATGCCTATGACAGGCAGATGGAATACTGGTGTGACCGCCAGATCGCGGTATTAAATGCAGTTGATCTTGCGCATCAGGCATTAAAACCCCTGCCCTATCTCTCTTCTGTTATGGAAGGCTGTATTGAAAATGGCAGGGATATAACCCGGGGTGGCGTTAAATATAATTTCAGCGGGCCACAGTGTGTGGGTATAGGCACTACCGGTGATGGGCTTTCAACCATCAAACAGCTTGTATTTGATGAAAAGAGGGTGACAGGTAAGGAGTTGCTTGATGCAATCCGCAACAACTGGGAAGGGTATGAATCACTCTATGCATATGTGAACAGTGATAAGGTGCATCACTATGGCAATGACGATGACTATGCTGATGAACTAACCAAGTTTGCAATGGACACATGGTGCAAACACATAGAAAAACGGCCCAATACAAGGGGCGGGTTCTATCAGCCGGGGGCATATTCTGTTACTGTAAACGTTGCGTTCGGGCTTATGCAGTGGGCATCATTTGAAGGCAGAAAGGCATTTGAACCCCTCTCTGACTGCATGGGGGCAGTTCACACCCGCTTTGCCTCCCACGATATATCAGGCCCAACCGCAATATGCCGTTCAGTTACAAAGCTTGATCATGCGAGGGCTACAAACGGGACACTACTTAACTGGAAATTTTCACCATCATCCCTTACCGGCACTACCGGTCGTGACAGCTTTATTGCTTTAATGGATGAATATATTCAGCGCAAGGGCATGCACAGCCAGTTCAGCGTTGTAAATCAGGAGACCCTGATTGAGGCCCAGAAACATCCGGATGAATACAGGGACCTCCTTATCAGGGTGGCTGGCTACAGCGCCTATTTTGTAGAGCTGTCAAAGGAGCTTCAGGATGATATTATCGGAAGGACAGTGCTCTCCTTTGACTGATCGGTAAATAGCGTAATGAAACTTACAAAAGATGGTGAACCATACGGTCTCATCACCAACATACAGAGATACACAATTCATGACGGCCCTGGAATAAGAACAGAGATCTTCTTCAAGGGCTGTCCCTTAAGGTGCCTGTGGTGCAGCAACCCCGAAGGATTATCTCCATCTCGAGAGATTGGCGTGTATCCTGCCAAATGCATTGGTAACAGCAAGTGCTCATTTTGTATCAAGGCCTGCCCTGAAAAAGAGAATAGCCCTATCAGGACATGTGACGATCACCTCCTTAAAGTGGATGAAAACGCTGAATGCGCAGAGTGTTTTAAATGTGCTGATGAATGCCCTGCGAATGCAATAATGATCTGGGGCAAAAGATATACCATCCCTGAGCTTGTTAAGATCATCCTGAAAGACCGCAATTTTTATCTCAAGACAGGCGGAGGTGTTACCCTTTCCGGGGGAGAGGTAATGCTTCAGTGGGAGTTTGCAAAACTACTCTTGAAGGAATGCAATGCAAACTCAATAAACACCTGTATAGAATCCTCGCTGCACTGTGCAAGAGAACATATGGAACAGGTATATGAATATACTGACCTTATAATTACCGATATTAAACATATGGATACCAGTAAGCACAGAGAATACACAGGTGTTGGTAATGAACTGATCCTTAGCAATATTAAGAGGACAGTTGAGTTAAAGAAACCAGTGGTTCTAAGGATACCTGTTATCCCGGATCATAACAACAGTGAAGAGAATATCCGGGCAACGGCTGAATTTATTAAGAATGAGCTCAATAATAATATCCTGCAACTCCAGCTTTTACCATACAGGAAGATGGGTACAGAAAAATATGAGTCCTTATGCATTCCATACCCAATGGATGATTTTATCCCGCCTGAAAGGGCCGCGTGGGAAAAAAACCTTCTTGATCTTACTGAGATATTGAAAAAATATGGCATCCCTGCTGTGGCGGGCTCTACCTCAAAGATGATTAGAGCCTGAACATATTATCATTCCTGTGTTCATCACCCTTTCTTGCGTAATCACCACCATTACCACCTGAAAAGTGGAGTATGGGTTTATCAAGCCTTGGCACAAATATGGGGCTGTGTGTAAGGCCCCTGGGTATATAGATCAGGCAGCTTTTGGTTATTGATATCTTTTCGCCCTCAATATAAAAACTGACCTCTGCATTCAGCTCTTCGGGGTGTGTGGGGTCAGTGCCTATAAAACCTATGAACTCATCAAAGTCATCATGGCTGTGTGGTGCAGGGCCTGTATTATTTGTTGTACAGAACCATATTATCTCGGCATAGGGCGCGCCCTTTAACCTTTTACCATCCATATAGACCAGAAACTTTATGAAACCTTCCGGCGCTTCAGGGATTGTTCCATCAGGCCGTTCATACCTTTCAACATAATTATTTGCATAGCTGCCCTTTGCCGCGGTTGCATTTGCCGGGATTGCCTCAAACCTGTCTGTATTAAGGTGGCATGTGTAATAGAAAAATGGTGTTGTAATATCCCTCACCTCAAGATTTCCATGTGCAGCCCCTTCAGGGATAAACACCGCGCATGAATTGGTGAGCGTGAGTTTATCGTTTTCTATCCATAGATCAACAGTCGCGTTTAGGCTATCCTGCTTTTCAGGGTCACCGCCTATCATAAATATCATTTTATCTGAATTGACTTTGAAAAGACCCGGTTCCCTGCACGGTTTTTTATACCATGCTGCCTCATTGAACATGCAGTTCTTTATTACCTTGTCATCCATCCATACAGTATTAACACGGGCATCTTTCGGTTCAACATGGGGTAGAATAGGGTTACCCTGGCCTGAAAATGCGAAATATTCGATATTGGACATCCTTTTTTCTCCTTTTCTTATTACCCCGCCCTGCAGATTAAGCCACCATCCTGAACACAAATTGAGCCTGTAATATGATTTCCTGCGGGTGATGCCAGGAACACGCAGTATGCACCTATCTCGATCGGTTCACCAAAACGGTGACATGGTGTCTCTCTTCTTATAAATTCATGTGCGCTTTCAGGCAGGTCTTTATCAAGGTCAGAATGGAACGGGCCTGGTTCAATACTGTTTACCCGTATACCATCGCCGCCAAGCTCCACTGCAAGGTATCTGGTGAAATGATCAATGGCCGCCTTTGATGTGTTATAAGGGGAATTAGGGTGATTAAATACATCACCAATAAGCTGGGCGCCTATTGATGAGATATTTATGATCCTGCCACCCAGACCTGCCTCACGCATCTTTGGTGCAATAGCATATACCATATTGGCCACACCGTGGAGATTGGTATCTATAACCCTGTGCCACTCCTTCAGATCCTTGTCCTTTAAAAATTCTACATTGGTAGCCACCCCGGCGTTATTAACAAGTACATCTACATGATCAAAAAAATTATAAATATCAGCGGTTGCTGCATCCACACTTTTTTTATCAGCGATATCACACCCTATGCAGGTATATCTGCCTCCATACTGTTTAAAACCGGCTGCGACCTGATTACCCTTTTCCCTGTTGCGGCATAGAATAGCCACATTTGCCCCACTCTGGGCAAAGGCGGTGCAGATCCCGAGCCCGATCCCGCGGTTACCCCCTGTAACAACAACATTTTTGTTTTTTACACTGAAGGCATCGTTCATACTGGTAATAGGTGGTGTCAGGTGCATAATATAGCCTCCTCTGAATGGGTGGTAATAAGCAAAAACTTATGCAAAGGTTATAAATACTCAGTAATTTCCGGTTAAGATGTTGCATAGCACGAGTCCTGGTAAAAGGGGCGGTCTTTTCTTCGTCGATGCTTCCTCCGTTGATGACTTCGTTCAGCTTCTCTTGATTCATTGACAATCTTTATAC
>JAAZBV010000056.1 GCA_012513605.1 Desulfatiglans sp.
CCAGTCTTACTTTTATCTCCCTCAGGTCATTGTGGAGTATGCACCGCCCGCCATCAGGTTTGTCAAGATTGCACTTCTCTCCTGTCACATAACAGCTGTCGAAAAAATCCCTGCCGTCAATGGCATCCACTATATCCATAAGGGTCAGCTTCTCCTGTGGTATTGACAGATAGAATCCGCCGTGAGGACCTTTGGTTGAATGAAGTATTTTCTTGCGCGCCAGTATCTGAAGTATCTTGGCCAGGTATGGTTGTGGTATCTTCAGCTGATCCGCAATTTCTTTCAATCCTGTGTTTCTGGTGGGTTCAGGTTTCAATGCGATGAATATCACAGCCCTGATGCCATATTTGCATGTTGCAGATAACATCTATCTACCGTTTAAAGGTATTTTGTCTATACGTCTCTTGTGCCTTCCTCCCTCAAATGCCGTTGTCAGGAAAGTCTTCACAATAATTATTGCCTCTTCCTCCTTGAGAAACCGTCCTGGTAATGCACAGACATTGGCATCGTTATGTGCCCTGGCCAGCCTGCTTATCTCTTCACTCCAGCATACCGCTGATCTTATCTTCTGATGCTTGTTACTGGCCATGTTAATGCCATTACCCGAACCACATATTGTGATTCCATAATTAAAATCACCCTTCTCCACGGCAATGGCCAGCGGATGCGCATAATCGGGATAATCAACACTGTCTTCTGAAAAACAACCCAGGTCCTTTACTTCATACCTGTTTGAGATCAGCCATCTTACCAGTTTCTCCTTCAACCTGAAACCGGCATGGTCTGAGGCAACTATAATTTTTTCCAAAATGATCTTATATTTTTATACAAATATAGCCCTGTAATAATTAAAAGAAAAGAAATCATAAAGAGTTTGAACTGTTAATAACATGTAACCGTCGCTTTAATTTTTTGTTCATTCTTTTGTCTGCTGGTCCACTTTTCAACACCATGTCATTTTTAATTGAATTCAAAATTTAATTCTTACAATTTTGACATTTTGTTTCAACCGCATCTGAACAGCCCGGAACAGCCTCATGCCTTCCTTATGACTTTTAACAAACCTGCCGTAACAATTGTTAATTATATGCATAATTCATTCTATTTCAGAAAAGGTATATTTTTTGATGTGTTGAAAAGGTGTTATTAATCATTTAACTCCCATTTTTGCAAAAGGAATCTTAAAATTGTTTCAACAGAACTAACAGCATATAATAACCATCATATATAAAATTTTTACAATTCAATAAATAATTATGATTGTTAATAACAATATATTACAGGAGATCGAAGCTCTGAAAAAAGAGAAGAATGCAATCATACTTGCTCACTATTATCAGACATCCGACATACAGGACATAGCAGATTTCATAGGCGACAGCCTGGCTCTCTCGCAGGAGGCTGCAAAGACAAAAGCTGATATGATAGTGTTTGCAGGCGTCAAATTTATGGCAGAAACAGCAAAGATACTTTCCCCTGAAAAAAAGGTAATAATACCTGATCTTCTTGCCGGATGTTCTTTGGCAGATTCATGCAAGAAGGAAGATTTTGAAAAATTCATTTCAGATAATCCGGGAAGAACGGTGGTGACATATGTGAATACAACTGCAGATATTAAGGCGCTGAGCGATATAGCATGTACTTCATCAAACGCCAGACAGATAATAGAATCATTGCCTGAAGATGAAAAGATAATCTTTGGACCGGACAGAAACCTGGGTAATTATATTAAGAGTCTTACAGGAAGGGATATACTTGTTTGGGACGGGGCCTGCCATGTGCATGAACAGTTCTCCCTGGAAGCAATACTGAAGATCAGGGAAGAAAATCCGGAAGCAAAAATAATTGCGCACCCTGAATGCGAAAAAACTGTCAGGCTTGTGGCAGACTATATAGGCTCAACCTCGGGTCTGCTTGCATTCGTTAAAAAGGATCCGGGTAAGGTATTCATTGTGGCAACCGAACCGGGCATTATTTACCAGATGAAAAAAGCAGAGCCGGAAAAAAAATTCATACCGGCACCTCCAAAAGATTCAACATGCGGTTGCAGCGAATGCAACTTCATGAAGCTTATCACACTTGAAAAGATATATAAATCACTTAAATTTGAAGAGCCGGAAGTAACTGTTGATCCGTCAATCATTGAACGTGCGGCAGTGCCTATCAGAAGAATGATTGAAATATCAGCTAAACTGGGCTTGTAAGATGAAGAAGATTATTCTGATAATGCTGGCATCTGTTTCTGCGCTGCTCGCTGCGCAGCAGAACACACAACTGCAGGACGGCTATCAGCAGTTCAGATATCCTAACGGGAACATATCAAGCGAAGGTTACATAAAAAATGGCAAGCCTGACGGTTACTGGAAAAGTTACTATGTGAC
>JAAZBV010000057.1 GCA_012513605.1 Desulfatiglans sp.
AACCAGACTGAACTATTACTTGAACATGTAATACTACGCCATTGTTGCTATGAAGAACGAAAAGGAAGAATCAACTATTACAAACATTTAAACCATATTTGTCGCTTAGCTTGACGCCAATGCGCCTGCGCGGGAATGACGAAAAAATAGGGTCGGGATTTACTCCCGATCGAATTATATATAGAGACAAGGCATGCCTTGTCTCTACAAGGTGGAGTATAAAACACCACCCTACGAAAAATTCAATCCACTGTTGTAAAAATTACTTTATGCACAATCTGGCTGACGAGCATCCATTGGTTTTTGTTTTTTTTTATCTATGATCCTGATTTTTTTTCGGGTGCTGATACCACATTTTATAACAGGCATTCCGGTTCTGAAGGGGTTTTAAGTATCGCAACATATGCAAAAACATTATTAAGTGCTCCTTTATAGTGTACCATTTTATCTTTCTGCTGCTCGAAATGATAGGCTCTTCAAGAATAATAAACCTCTTTCCATATTTCCTGCCCCAGCGCCTTAGAGCTATTGAAAAATGGATCTCCTCAGATGCATAATAGCGTTCATCAAACCCGCCTGTATCCATAAATGCCTCACTGGTGCAGAAAATATATGCCCCGCAGGCCCATTTAAATGTTTTTGACAGGATCAGCCAGGCCTTAAGGCCACACTTTACCAAGATTGGTAAATGACCATCAAACTCAACGGATGCGCCACCTCCGCTGTATCTTCCTGATGCAAGGGTGTTCAGGGTTTTTTTAAGCAAAGCAGGAGATATTAGTGTATCGCTGTCAACAAAGATAAGATATCTTCCCAATGCCTTTTTTGCCCCTGTATTACGTGCCTTTGATATCTGCTGATGTCCTTCAAAGGCTACTCTTGCGCCATATCCTTCCGCTATTGCGGCAGTGCGGTCAGTAGAGTTGTTATCAGAGACTATTATCTCACCAGTCAGCCTTCTGATAGCCTTCATTGATTTTATAATGCTTTCAAGTGTATGGGGAAGATAATCTTCCTCATTATAGGCGGGGATAATTATGGAATAATCAATGTTTGTGCCTGGATTCATATATCTTCAGCTTGACTATTTTTTAATTAAAACGATTCACCGCAAAGACGCAGAGAACGCAAATATTTTTTGTTGTCTCCCAACCAAAAAAATCACATTGAACTAAGCGCTCTCTGCGTCTTTAGAGAGTGGAACGAACGGGCGGTGAACCTGCTTTAAAACCCGTAAAATTTGACCATAGTATCCAGAGGCTCCCTGTCACGGAAATCCTTTGTTACCTCATTATCCCAGTCCGGATATCCAATAGCAATCCCAAGTGCAAGGCATTTATCCTGGGGGATGTCGATCTCCTGCCGAATGAGATCAGGGTATACAACAGCCATTGCCTGGGCGATAGTACCTAGCCCGTAATTCACAGCAAGGAGCATGATATTCTGCACTGCAGAGCCTGAATCATACATGCCCCAGACATTTATACCCTTTTCCTGCTGATAATAATTTTTATCCATCAAGAGGTAGATGCAGGTTGTTGCGCCATAATTGGTAAAATTGATAAGCATCTTATGCTCCATCTCCTCTTTGCTAAGCTCAGAGGTGCGACCCCGCCTCTCCTTTATCTGCATCTTTTTTATGCGGGAGGCAAATGGTTCAGGAAATACATATGGCCTTACGACCTCTGACTGTGAACCTGGCATTGCAGCGGGGCCACGCTTTACAAAGGCATCCTGTATGGCCTTGAGTTTATTACCTGTGACCACTGCAAATTCCCAGGGCTGGGTATTTGCCCATGAAGGGGCGCGCATGGCATCTTCAAGGATCTTTTTTAATAGATCAAGCGGTACCTGCTCCGGTTTGAATGACCTGATACTCTTTCTTTCCTTTATTGCCTGTACAACATCCATTTATATTACCTCCTGGCTTTGTATTAAATAAATTCTCCTGCCGCAAAGGGACAGTGGCACAATTATAACAGAGATGATCTGATTATATAATACAGTTCATGTTAATTAGGCAAGAAATCAGAATAATTTGCTTTTAAAGATTCCGCATGAGTTAGTTTAGCCCCTTCCTGGCTGGATGGGGCTTAATAAAGAGCTTCAATCCTTAAAATATCATGGCATGGCACACTCATACGATTCAGCATTTTCGGCAGGCCCGCCTTTATACTTAGGATATTCAGGGTAAGAACACATGGGCAGGCTTTTGTTTCCTCCGGTAACTGTTACAGATCTGGGTGGCGCTATCCCTTTTTCTACCCAGTCGATAAGCAGATTTAACCGGCTAAAGGTTGTAGGTATCTGTTCAACAGGAATGGTCTTTCCATCTCCATTAATAGAATAGTTTTTCCCCATAAGACCGTGGTCTGCCTGCGGGAGTACAAAAAACCGGGCAAATGCGTTTACTTTGTCTTTGCCCATTTTGTCTATTACTGACTGGTAGTAATCCAGTTGTGCGCCGGGGGATGCCAGTGTGTCGTTTGTGCCGATGGCAACAATCATCTTTCCTCCTCGTTTATGGAATGCACTCAGTTCAGGATTGGTTGAATCCAGGATAGCTGAAAGTTCCTTTCTTCTTGCATTCAATTTACCGCCCTCAACATAGTCAAGCGGGTTCGCCTTTAAATCCTGCATAAGAAATCCTGTCACCCCCAGCACTCCCATATGACTGTGCACAGGGGTGCTTTCATCAGCACCTTCCTGGCCCTTGAATCTCTCCGGTACAATCAAACCGCTTCCTGAAGGGTCAGTGTTTGGTAACCACATACCAAAGGTTTTAACATCATTTGTCAGTGGAGTAGCGAATTGATACCTACTGTAAACAAAGTGAAGTGTTTCAATCTGATCGTCTGTAAGGCATGCACTGGCGCTTGTGTCAGAAGGATTTGGATCCTTATTATCCGGGCATCTTTTATCTTTCCACGGGTTTCTTCCGGATTCTCCCTGCTTGACATCAAATATGGCCCGGCAGGCCATGTAATTATTGATGATGCCATCAGTAATCCCATCGAGTTTGTCACATTGACGTATGAATTCACCGGCAATGGCATTTGTCTTGGCAGGAGTCACCCATTTTTCAAAAGGCTTTTCCTGTATCCTGATAAGCTCTGGCGCAAGCATGAGCGTAGAAAAATTTACAATAGGGACACTGGCTGAGATCCCGTTATAGTCCTCAGGATATCTTTGTGCCACAGTGAGGGCTTCCCTCCCGCCCTGAGATCCTCCGAAAAAATAATTGTACTGAGGTCTTTCACCATACGCCCTTTCAATCAGCACCATGGCTGCATCATGGGTCTTTTTTAATTGCATATAGCCAAGGTTTTTTATTCCCTCATCGTTCAGTGCCCAGTCATCAGGATTCCCTGCGCCCGGGCTTTTTTTAGCGGGTCCACCGGGAAACCCCATCATAGACATCTGATGCCCGGAATCGCTTCCATATGTTGCAAACCCGAGACTGATAAGCGATGTCCTGGAGGACATATCCGTGCCCCCTGTAAGATTCGGGATGAAACCGTTCAAACCTGCCCCTCCCATCTGGGCGGAACGACTGCTCCATGATGAAGGAAGAATAACACGAAAATTAATGGGCCTGGCATTGGCTTCTTTGGAGACAGGGGCCATTTCACCATCGATGCTGCAATATCCTGGATTTGATTCAGTCGCCTCTGTCCAAACCGGTGGTTTCAGGTTCACACCCGATACAGGTTCACCTATTTCTGAAACAGGTATTGAAGCACCCAGTTTTTCCGCTGTACAATCCATCGTTGTTATAACTTTTGATCCAGTTTGTGCGTTACAAAATGAGGTAGAACAAAAAAGGCATAATAGAATGGTTGCCAGAATGGATATTGCTGTTTTTCCGGGATTTCGGTTCATTGTTTTTACTCCTGTTTTAATTTTTTTAATGATATCCAGCAGTCTGATTCTCTGATAATTGGAATAATGTATGCTGATATACCAAACTGCCTGATCACGTCAATGAATTTTTAACATTCGTTTAATCACGGTATGTTCTTCCTTTTAACTTTCCAGTCAGGGTCCATGCAGATTCCGCATTTATCACCAAGGAACATTTCACCGGCCTTTTTGTCACCCTTTAACTGCCACAATAGCCACTGAGTTGCAGCCTCAGCGAATTTGCCGCCATGCGGTTCGAAAAATGTGCCCCCATGTCCGACATAGAGATCGCCCTTAAACACAAATACATTCTCTATCTCTTCAAAATCCTTTTCTGAATTATCATATGCGATATCAGTAGGTCCGCCATTCAGGTATATTACCGGTGTACGAAGTTTTTTAAGTAGATCAGGGCCTGGTAGTTTCAGGAAATCCATTATCTTTTTTACCTCTTCTCCCTCCGGGATACCTGTTCTCATGATTCCGCTGTTCATGAATACTACTGTTTTAATGCGGCTATCAAGGGATGCATCAAGGGCCTGAAGCGCGCCGCAGGAGGCGCCCATCACCGCAATTTCACCGGTATCAAGCCTGTCATTATAGAGGCTTCCCGGCTTTTTGTTCTGTTCTATTGCCCAGTCAATGGAATTAAACAGTTTATCTGTTCTACATCTGGTAAGCTGCTCCTGCGGCACCTTGGTTGCAAGGTCAACGGACGGGGCTTCACCAGACTGATTTGCAGCCTGTTTGTTTGCAGCGATTGCCTGTTCAGTAGCCTCTTCCAGTTCTTTACTGATTTCTCCATTTGCGATAACTAGAAAACCATACGAGGCAATCTCATATGTATAACTGGAAGAAAAATTTCCAACATCATAACAGCCTCCATGGGCAACAGCAACAACGGGCAGTTTTCCTTTTACCTCCGACAGGTTTTCAGGCCGGAATATGGTGTGACCGGGAAGAGATGGGTCCATTTCCATAAGTACTTTGTAAGGTCCGGTGGTGTCATGGGTCTGGCTATTTTCAGAACGAAGCCAATTGAAATAATTATCAATAACCTTTATGCCCTTCTCATTAACTATCGGCCCGGCCTCCACTCTCTTTGCAAAATGCATCACATTTTGTTTTGCCTCTTCAAACACCGGCCAGTCGGGCAACCCTTCACCGTTCGGATCTTCGTATTTTGCAAAATTGGTCCAAAAGGACATGATCGTTTCTGACATGGCAAGATCAGCATCATTTTTTTCGGGGCGTCCGGGCAGACCAAACTGATGAAAGACAAGGGGCATCTCATCACTGTGCGCTGCGCCAAAACCTGCCCTTGGAGAATCAGGCGGATAATCAGGGTGGTGATCAAAATAGTAAAAAAAGACCTTTGATTTACTGGTCTTTGCCTGTAACCTTGCCCATGTCCAGTCCGGCCAGCCGAATGAGACATCGCGCATAAGATAACGGGCCATTTTTGCGGCAGTATCATTTCCGGAAGGGTAAAGTTCAAGGATCTTTTCAGCAAAAGGGCCATAACGCCTCTGCACGCTTTTGATATACGCTTCAGGCGTACCAGGTAAACCGAAATTTGCACCCTCATCCGAGTTGTATCCAACAATTATTGGGGTGTGGTTATAGTTACCGGTCTGGTAGAGTTTATAGAGGTCGTCCGGGATCACCCACCTGTCGCATACCGGTCCCCTCACCCCTGGTTGATTAAGACTCAGGGACTCCAATTTGTCGGCTTGTATCTGACGCAATTCTGCGATGGTGGATGCGCCAGCGGAAGCTGTAAATGTCTCACCTGTCTTTTCAGCATAGGCAAGGGGATTTACCCCTTCACCAGGTCCTCCAAACACACCGCTGCGCACCGAGGCAAAAAACCCTCCGCTCTGGGCAATGGCTCCATGGAAAAGTCCCTTTGCGAGCGGGGAGGCGCACAGGATACTTACTCTTGCGCCGCCGGCTGATTCACCGAAGATCGTCACTTTCCCCGGGTCGCCGCCGAATACGGATATGTTATTTTGAACCCATTTGAGACCCGCAATCATGTCCAGCAGGCCATAGTTGCCTGATACATGTTGATTGTTTTCAGAGCTTAAGCCGGGATGAGCCAGAAAACCGAACACACCAAGACGGTAGCCAACAGTTACAACTACAATTCCCCTTTTGGCCAGATGTTCACCATGATAAAGCTGTTCCGCGGTTGCACCGGCTGTAAACCCTCCGCCATGTATCCAAACCATAACAGCAAGTTTATCCTTATCATTTTTGGCTGGTGTCCACACATTGAGGTACAGGCAGTCCTCGTTTGGAGGCGCAAGGTTGGCTAATGCAGGGTTATTCTGAGTACTTGCATGGCCGAACTCTTTTGCAGGCAGGACACCGCTCCATCTCTGAGCAGGCTGCGGTGCCCTCCATCGTAAATCTCCTACAGGCGGCAATGCATAGGGGATACCCCTGTAGACCCTGATGCCATCTTCGATTGTACCCTGAACAGCGCCGTATTCTGTTTTAACAGCCTCTCCATTAACCCCGTGCCATGTCGTAAACAGTAAAATAAACAGGAGTAATCCTGTTGATAAAGCAAAATTGCGGGACGAAAAGTTTTCTGACATGGAAACCCTCCATCTGTTGGTTAAGTCAAGAATGTTATTTTGAAATGTCTGGCGATATTACTTTTCCAATGGGTAATTGTTAATAATATAAACATTACAAATATGCATATAATGTAATAACAAGTTTTCGGGCAGCATACTTCCCAATTATGTTCATTAAAAGATAATGTTCAATATGATTGTTTAAAAATATTAATTATATTAAATAGTAATCTCAAAAACAAATGGCTATGGATATGTTAAATGAAAATGCATTGACATTATAATGTGCAATCTGGTAGGAAATCACAATTATATATGTAATACATATTGTCAGCATTTCCTTTAAAAGGGGGGAACATGAAAAATCAGGTTCAACTCATTACCTATGTAGACCGCCTTTCGGGCGGGGGTTTCAAACAGTTAAATAGCCTGTTAAGAGATGAAATGAGGGATCTCTTTGGCGGTGCCCATCTTTTACCATTTTTTTATCCCATAGACGGTGCAGATGCGGGTTTTGATCCAATTGATCATACACAGACAGACCCTAAGCTCGGCACGTGGGATGATGTGCGTGAACTGGGTAATACGGTTGAGCTGGTAGCGGACCTTATTGTAAACCATGTGTCATCATCGTCCCCACAGTTTCTTGATTATTCAAAAAATGGGGATGCCTCAGAATATGCCGGCCTCTTTCTTTCATTTGACAGGGTATTTCCAAATGGGGCGAGTGAATCTGATATCCTGAGTATTTATCGTCCGCGCCCTACTGTGCCGTTCAGTCCCCTCATGCTTTTAACCGGTGAAAAGAGGCTCTTCTGGACTACCTTTAACCCTGAACAGATTGATATTGATGTCAGTCATTCGCAGGCAACAACCTATCTCGATTCTATCTTGAAGCAGTTTCAGGTGGCCGGGATAAAGATGATCAGACTTGATGCTGTAGGTTATGCAATCAAAAAGCCCGGAACAAGCTGTTTTATGATCCCTGAAACATATGCATTTATAGCAGAGCTTACGGCAAAGGCGCATGATCTTGGCATTGAGGTACTGGTAGAGATACACAGCCATTATATTAAACAGATCGAGATCGCAAAAAAGGTTGACTGGGTTTATGATTTTGCCTTACCTCCGCTTGTGCTGCATGCGCTGTTTAATGCGGATTCAAAACCGCTTGCAAAGTGGCTTTCCATAAGCCCCAGAAATGCCGTAACTGTTCTTGATACCCATGACGGAATAGGGGTTATTGATGTGGGGGCCGATGATATTGATAAAACGCCTGGCCTGCTTGCGCCTAATGATATAAACAATCTTGTTGAGACAATTCACATTCGAAGCAAAGGGGAGAGTAAAAAGGCCACAGGGGCGGCAGCAAACAATCTTGACCTTTACCAGGTGAACTGCACATTCCTTGATGCTTTGGGAGGGTGTGAAACAGAGTATCTGATAGCAAGAGCTGTTCAGTTTTTTGCCCCCGGGATTCCACAGGTCTATTATACCGGTCTTCTGGGGGGCAAAAATGATATGGAACTCCTTGAACGCTCAAAGGTCGGGCGCGACATCAACCGGCATTATTATACAAATGACGAGGTAGATAATGCCCTTAGGCAGCCAATGGTAAAGAAAATAATTGATCTGATTAGTCTCAGGAACAGCCACCCTGCCTTTAATGGTGAATTTCATGTGGAAGCACCGGAAAAGAGCCTGCTGTTAATGATCTGGAAAAAAGATGATCAATGGATAAAGCTTGATGTGGATTTATCAATTCCTTCAGCATCAATAACAGGTTCAGGCCTGAAGGAGGAAATTATCTATAAAGGTTAGCATGGCATTTTAAAATCTTTAAGACAGTGGATTTTTAGTTTTCCTTGTGCCTTGAGCCCTGAGCCCTGTGCTTCTTGTCCCGCCATAGCCTTTGGCGACGGCGGCTGTGCCTTGAACCTTTCAGCTTTTATTTTGAGGTATTTCCATGGACTCTACAACTTCCAAACACAACCTTACCGCAATCAAATGGCTTACATTTTTAATGTTCATGATGTTTGCCATGACCACAGATTCAGTTGGCCTTATCATCCCGGTAGTAATAAGAGAATTCAAACTGAGCATGGCTGCTGCAGGGGCATTCCACTATGCAAACATGATAGCTATTGCACTGGCAGGGATCTTCCTGGGATATCTGGCAGACAGCCTGGGCCGCAAGAAGACCATTATTTTTGGTCTGATACTTTTTGCCCTTAACTCCTATCTCTTTGCTGTGGGTAATACATTTTTGTTTTTCGTTGTGCTTCTTGTTATATCCGGCGCAGCCATAGGAATATTCAAGACAGGCGCCCTGGCCCTTGTTGGCGATATATCCCATTCAACAACAGAGCACACTGCCACTATGAACACGGTTGAAGGGTTCTTTGGTGTTGGCGCTATTATTGGGCCTGCAATAGTTACCTGGCTGCTTGATGGCGGGTTTTCATGGAAATGGATCTATATAATCGCCGGGACAATATGTGTTATACTTATTCTAACCGCATCGCTTGTAAAATATCCTAAGACTGTCAAGAGCATGGATGAACCCATTGACCTTAAAAGGACATTCGGGATGATGAAGGATCTCTACGCCCTTGGTTTTTCCCTTGGAATATTTCTTTATGTGGCATCCGAATGCGCCATATATGTCTGGATGCCCACCCTGTTTGAGGGATACACAGGTTCATTCACCTTTGTTGTCGCATATGCAACATCCATATTTTTTATCCTGCGTGTCATAGGGAGGTTCATGGGGGCATGGATACTGGCCAGATTCAACTGGGCATCAGTAATGGTGCTTTTTAGCCTGGCTATCTTCATATGTTTTATCGGTTCCATGATTGGTGGTTTATCATATGCCATATGGCTTTTGCCTTTATCAGGTCTATTCATGTCCATGATATACCCGACATTAAACTCAAAGGGGATAAGCTGTTTTCCAAAGACAGAGCATGGGACGGTTGCAGGTGTGATACTCTTTTTTACATGTGTGGCAGCAGCCGCAGGGCCATGGGCAATGGGCGTTGTGAGTGATATATTCGGTGATCCTAAATACGGCTTTATCCTTGCAACCGGTTTTGCCGGGCTGCTTTTTGTCGGGATGATGATAAACTGGATATATAACCCGGCGAAAAAGAGACTGGCTGAGTTGGATAGTAGTGAGTACTAAAGAAAGCTGGCAGCTCTCAGCTATCAGTGGTCAGCTTTCAGCAAAAACATAAATTGTAGGGGCACGAGGCATCATGCCTGTTGTTCAATGTATGGGAAAATGTGGAATAGGCAAAATTATAAATTGTAGGGGCGAAAAATTTTTCGCCCCTACGGTTGTAAATGAAAACATTGTGCTTTTTCTATAGGAAAGAGGAGTCAAAAATGAAATTCAGGATATTATCACTTATCATATTCAGTTTACTGATTATTACATCTACACATGGCCAGCTTGTAGATGAGTTTAATCAGGAGGACAACAGTTGCTGTCTACCCATATTTGCTCAGAGGCTTGTGAATCAGCTCTCTGACTGGAACCAGCTCAGCAGGTACAAGGCTGATAACGAGGCGCTTAAAAAGAAACCATATGATGCCAAACGTGTTGTGTTTATGGGCGACTCAATTACTGATTTCTGGAAACTGGCAGAATCTTTTCCTGGTAAGCCATATGTAAACCGTGGCATAAGCGGGCAGACAACACCCCAGATGCTGGTACGCATGTATCCCGATGTGATAGTGCACAAACCCGCAGCAATGGTATTGCTCGCCGGGATCAACGATGTATCACAGAACACAGGGCCTTCAACAGCAGAGATGGTGGAACAGAATATAATGGCCATGACCGATATTGCAAAACAAAACAACATAAAGGTTATTCTCTGCTCCGTCCTGCCAATAAGTGACTATGGCTTTTACAAGGCAAAAGCAAGCGGCAGCCTGCCCTCATATATGAAAGACCCGGTATCAGCTACCCATCCGCCAGAGGATATCATTAAGCTTAATGCATGGATGAAGGGATATGCCTCAAAGGTTGGAGCAACATATGTGGACTACTTCAGTGCAATGGTGGATGAAAAAGGGTTCCTGAAAGAAGAATTATCAGAGGATGGCATTCATCCCAATGCAGAGGGATACAAGATAATGACAAAGATACTGGGAGAGGCGATAAATAAATCTATCAAATAGTAAAAGAATCTATGATTTTTGTCCGGTCTTGTAGAGACAATGCATGCCTTGTCTCTACGAAATGTGAATATAATTAACAGCTTTTGTATAAATGAAAATGATTATTAATGTAGGGGCAGGCCCCTGTGCCTGCCCGTGGGGGATGCCAGATGGCAAAAAATTCGGGCAACCACAGGGGGTTGCCCCTACAAGCGGATAAATACCTAATGAAGCTGATTTAAAAAGTTATTTATATCCTGTCTTCTTTAGTTAGTTTTATTATTGGAGAAAAAAATGAAAAATACCATATACACAATATTAATTGTCCTGTTTTTTATTTTAGAATCTACAGCCTCTGCACAAACAGCTAACCTGCTTTTTAAGGCCGGGGCTGCCAAGGTTGATGTTACCCCCGACGAAAAGGCGTTGCCGAAAAATATAGAGGGGATACATGACAGGGTCTACTCAAGGGCTATTGTTGTGGATAACGGGGTCACAAGTGCAGCACTTGTTACTGTTGACACAGGTATGCTATTCGAGCAGTTGTGGAAGAACCTGACACAGAAGATCGAAAAAGAGCTGGGAATACCTGCTCAAAATATCCTTTTAACCCCGACCCATACACACAGCAGTATATTTGGACCTCAACCTGGTCTGGAAGAACTTATTTTTAAATCGATTAAGCTTGCAAAGGAAAGGCTTCAGCCAGCCCGCATAGGTTATGGCACAGGTGTTTCCTATATAAATGTCAACCGCAACATTATTGACCCCAAGACAAGACGCTGGTGGGAAGGGCCTAACTATGACGGCCCTTCGGATAAGACTGTCGCAGTGGTGAAATTTGAAACCATAAATGGGGAACCTATTGCAGTATATTATAACTATGCCATGCACGGTGTTACTGTGGGGCAGATCGATAAAATCAGTGGTGATGCACCGGGAGCAACCTCAAAATATATAGAGGATTCATTTGACGATAAAATAGTTGCCGTGTGGTCAACAGGCGCATGCGGGGACCAGAACCCTATTTATTTTCAGCAGACATATGACTTAAGGGATATAAGAATAAAGGATTATGCAAAGCGCGGGATCGATATCAGTAATGCAATGCCACCGGGAGGGGAGGGGCTGAATAAAGAGGATCATGAGGTGAAAAAACTCATGGATCAGCAGAAACAGATGATCCTTTCAATGGGGCAGTTTTTGGGTGAAGAGGTCATGCATGTAATGCGGGGCATGGAGCGCATGTCAGAAAAGGGCAGGATAGCAGGAAAGCAGAAGATGGTCAGCTTTCCGGGACGTGATCAGACAAACAAGGGTCGTGCCGGGTATGAAGGCACATACAAGGATGGCGCCCCGGTTGAGCTTCGCCTGGGGCTTTTAATGATAGATGATATAGCCATTGGCACTGTAAACGCAGAGATATTCAACCTGATCGCACAAAGGCTAAAAAAGGAATCTCCATTAACAAAAACCATGATGGTGACCATTACAAACGGCATGGCAAATTCAGGGTATATCCCCAATGATGCGGCATTCGGCTACCAGACCTTTGAGGTGCTCTCATCCAGGTGCAAACCAGGGTATGCAGAGAACGCCATAGTGAACGGGATACTTGATCTTATTTATGAGACAAGGGAAAAGTAGATATTGGCACCAAAGTAGGGGCGAATAATTATTCGCCTGATATTAATAGTATGGAATAGGATAAACCCATAAACATACTTATTTAATGATATTCTTGATCTAATTTGGAGTTTTTTGTATGATGTTGTCATGCAAATAAAGGGGACTCAATGAAAACAAAAAAAACACGAATAGCCATGACAATCTCCATGCCTGAGAATATTGCTGAAGAATATGAAAATCTGGCCAGACTGATGTCAAAGAATAAGAGCGTGCTCTTTAGAGAAATGTTTCAGGTTTACAAGGAGCAGGCCCTAGAAAAGGAATTTCGAGAACTTCAAAAATATGGCGCAGATTTGGGTCGTGCAAAAGGTTTATTTTCCGAGGCGGACATTGAAAAACTTGTTTTTCAGGGTCGCTGATCTTGAAGGTCGTTTTTGACACCAACATATTTATATCTGCATTTGTTTTTCCCGGAGGTAATGCAGAGCAGGCCTGGATCAGGGCTATCCACAATGATTTTGAACTCTACACATCAATAGCTATCCTGGCTGAACTGGCAAAGAAACTGCAAGAAAAATTCGACTGGGAAAAACCAAAAATAGCCCAGTTGATTACGCACATCAGCAGAATCGCCAGGGTCCTGAAAACTACACCAAGCATAAATATATTAGCGGATACGCCTGATAATCGTATACTGGAATGTGCCACAGAAGGGAAAGCGGAGCTGCTTGTAACCGGAGACAAACATCTGATGAAAATCGGGCATTATGAAGATATTAAGATCATTAAGTTATCCGATTTTCTCATGATGTTTGAATGAGTATCAGGGAAAGGGTTGCGCAGATCATTGACCCTTAATAAATACCACCTCTTTATGAACTCAAACATATTTTGACATGAAATGTTTAATCGGTTAATATCCTAAGCAATTAAAAAGACTTATCTAGTGTGCATCCAAAAACTGTTGTTTTTTGATGCGAGCTATCAGCCACCAGCGATCAGCTTCCAGCAAAAAACAAACAACTAATACGAGGAAAAAGAATATGACCAGTATTGGAAAAAAGATCAGGATGGAAAGGATTTTCGACAGGATCAGTAAAAACACTATTATCGTACCAATGATTCATGGCTCTGGTACTGGACCAATTGGCGGGGCTAATGACATGAATAAAGCGGTTGATAAGGTCGCTCGAAGCGGAGCCAATGCAGTTATTATTCATAAGGGTGAGGTGGCTAACGGACACAGAGGGAGAGGCAAGGATGTCGGTCTGATCGTGCATATGTCCTCTTCGACCAGGTTTTCTGATGATGCTGACGACAGGGCCATTGTTTGCTCGGTTAAGGAGGCTGTATCCTTAGGGGCGGATGCGGTGTCGATTCAGATTCAGTTGGAAAAGGGGAAGGTGAAAAAGGTTCTGGAGGATTTCACTGCAATAGTAGATCAGTCTAATGAGTATGGCATGCCCTTAATGGCTATGGTTTGTCTGAGCGGAGCAAAGAATGAAAAAGGAAAAGAGTATGATGCTGAAAATATAGGGCTTTGCGCCCAGGCGGCATATGAGCTGGGAGTGGATATCGTGAATGTGAATTATACCGGCTCTCCTGAAACATTTAAGCAAGTCGTAGCTGCCTGTAAGGTACCGGTGGTGGTTGCTGATGGTCCCAAAATGGGTAGCGAAAAAGAGATACTGGAAATGGTTGAAGGGGCCATGATGGCTGGTGCAGCAGGGCTTTCAATTGGCCCAAATCTTATTCAGCGTGATGATCTAACAACCATCATAGGCAAGATGAGCAAGATCGTTCACAAAGGAGCGCATGTGGGGAATTTTTATCCTGAAAAAGAGGGTGGAAAAAGGTCTTTTTGGGAGGATAAATAACTCCTGGCATTTGTGACAGTTTTTAATCTGGTTCCCACGGTCTTCGTGGGAACCTTTTACTTTTAATGCTCTGCGTTAATAATCTCGGAAAAGATACATCTGGCTGGAAGCAGATATAAAACATTTAATAGCCAGTATCCCTAATATTTAACCTCCACAACAGTCGAGTGGCTGCCACTGTCTCGTCCCCTACTATGGCCTGTTGAGAGCCTCAAGATCGAACGAGATAGCAAACTAAAACCTGTATGAAAGGCATACGGCTCATGATCCTTTTAAATCTTTACTTTAGCATCAGTTTGCTGTATTAAATTCAAAAAGTATTATCAGCCTCTTACCAATATCCATAAATCAGGAGGGAATCATGGTTTCAGTGATCATCATTATAGCTATTATTGTAGTGCTCGTTGTAATTATTGGCGCCATGTACAATGGTCTTGTCACAACGAGAAACCGTTTTAAAAACGCATTCTCACAGATAGATGTTCAGTTGAAGCGACGGTATGATCTTATTCCCAATCTGGTGGAAACCGCAAAGGGCTATATGAAGCATGAACGTGACACACTGGAAGCCGTTATCGCCGCCAGAAACAGCGCCATGGATGCTAACCGGAGAGCTTCTGCCGATCCGGGTAACCCCGAGGCCATGAAATCACTTTCCGGTGCTGAATCCATACTGACAGGAACCCTAGGCCGGCTGTTCGCCCTTGCTGAAAGTTATCCCGATCTCAAGGCAAACCAGAATATGCTGCAGGTTCAGGAAGAACTGACATCCACGGAAAATCGCATAGCCTTCGCGCGTCAGGCATTTAACGACGCTGTAACTTCCTATAATATCACCTGCGAAAAGTTCCCGAATAATATCATCGCTGGCATGTTCAACTTCAATGCCGCAGAACTTCTTGCGGCTACAGAATCATCCGAAGAGAGAAAAGCTCCCAGGGTTTCTTTCTAAAAGAAAAATTAAATCATGGATTTTTTTTCAGAACAGTCCAGGTCAAGAGGGAAAACAACACAGCTTGTTATTTTGTTCATAATCGCTGTCGCGGGAATTGTTTTATCCGTGTATACAGTGATCGTGATAGCCTTTGGTTTTTTTATATCACAGGGCGCTTCTCACTCAACACGGGTTTTACACTGGTTCAACTGGGAGCTTTTTCTCGCGGTAAGCATCATAACCGTTCTTGTAATAGCGATCGGCAGTATATTCAAAATTATAGCTCTTGGTAAAGGCGGAAGTTATGTGGCTGAAAGCCTGGGCGGGATGCTGATCAACCGCGGGACCACAAACGCTGATGAACGAAAACTGGTTAATGTTGTTGAAGAAATGGCTATTGCCTCCGGAATCCCGGTTCCCCAGGTGTATGTGCTTGACGGTGAAGAGGGTATCAACGCGTTTGCGGCAGGTTATACAACAAACGACGCGGTTGTCGCGGTAACACGCGGATGCATGACAATGTTGACCCGTGACGAGCTTCAGGGTGTTATAGCCCATGAATTCAGCCACATCTTTAACGGAGACATGAGGCTCAACATTCGCATTATAGGGCTTTTAAGTGGAATACTGATCATTGCAAATATCGGATACATCATTATGCGGACAGGTTCTCGAAGCAGAAAAAGCGGCGCCCAGGCAGCCATTGCCGGCCTCGGGCTTCTGGCAATTGGTTACGTGGGCGTTTTTGCAGGCAGGATCATACAGAGCGCCATATCCAGGCAGAGGGAATTTCTGGCCGATGCTTCCGCTGTCCAGTTTACAAGAAACCCCTCAGGTATTGCAGGCGCCCTGAAAAAAATCGGTGGTTTCGCACGCGGATCAAAGATCAAATCGTCCGCGGCAAGCGAGACATGCCACATGTTCTTTTCAAGCGCCATCAATTCACTGTTTGCCACACACCCTCCCATTACCGAAAGAATCAGGCGCATTGACCCTTCGTTCGACAGGAAATCCGAAAAGTCAAAGAGAACTGCTGCTCCTGGCGCGGACAGGGGACATGCCTTTCAATCATTCGATGCAGGCGGCATCAATTCGCAGACATCAAGGCTGTCTGTTGATCCTGATGAAATAACAGGCCGCGCGGGGAATATTTCCCCACAGAGCGTATCATTCAGTTCCGCCCTTCTGGCAGCGCTTCCTGATAAAATACAGAATGAACTTCAGGATATATTCGGTGCATCGGCAGTTGTATGCGCCCTTCTTCTTGATGCGAATCACGATGAAAGAGAAAACCAGTTGAACATGCTGGGGCATGTTGCGCCTGACAAGACAGTAATACATATCAGAATGACAGCCGGACACATGAAGGGTCTTGATCCGCGCATGAGACTTCCATTACTTGACCTGGCCTTTCCGGCGTTAAGGCAGATGTCCGTGGACCAGTACAGGACATTTCTGAATCATATAAAGATTCTAATTGAGGCAGACAAAAAAATAAACCTCTATGAGTTCTGCTTCAAGGAGGTAATCACACACAGACTGGGCGCAGCATTTAACGCCTCTTCACAGAAAGTCACATATAAAAAATTTGACGACCTGGTACCTGATATAATTAACCTTATATCCATTCTTGCCCATGCGGGTCACAGTGACAGCAAAGACACTGAAGTCGCCTTTAATGCGGCCATGTACCGCCTGCCTGTCAGGGCCGGGAACAGGATTTTGCCTCGTGATCGAATATCCCTTCAGTCACTGCATGAGACACTCAGCCGTCTGGCCTTTGCGTCACCCGGCATTAAAAAAACAGTATTCGACGCCTGCGCCCACTGCGTGCTTTATGATAAGACTGTAACTGTTGAGGAGGCTGAACTTCTGAGGGCCATTGCATATTCTATGGATATACCGGTTCCCCCGTTTCTTTCAGATAACTGTTGAAGGCACTGTGAGACAACGCAGGCAAAAAAGAAAAAGTAGAGGCTAAAAAAAATCGCCCCTATCGGTTTATTTTGTAACTGCGCCCTTACAAAATCCAATGTCTCCTATTCCCTTACGTGTCTAAACCTTTTTTTGCTAAATTTAACAGGAGTGTAAAGAAATTAATTACCAGATAGAGTGAGGATGGGGACGATTATGCTTTTATGCCTTTCTGAAATGTAGGGAAATAAACGGCATTCTTTTTATATAAATGACTTTATTGCCTTTCCATTTTCTTTATTGTATTTCAATAAATTCCGGTTAGGGAATTGCAGGTAGAAAAGGTAATAAAAATAAAATAAAAAAAAGAGGTTGATGTAGAATTTGCTTGACAAATCAAATGGTTAGGGGGTCGCAAATTTGTAACTACTTGA
>JAAZBV010000058.1 GCA_012513605.1 Desulfatiglans sp.
AGTGATGTCAGGACAACCATGATTTACACTCATACCATTAAGAGCCAGACAAAAAAGGAGGCTAAAAGCCCCCTGGATTTTTAGTATGCACATGAATAGCCGATGCCCCTTTGATGTATAAGGCTTAGCAATTGTGAGTAATTGACACTATTTATTCTGTCACTCCCCGCACGAGTGTGGATTATAAAACCTGTAACCTGTTGGAATTACATCATTTGGTGAATTTGGCAATATTGCCAAATTCACCAAATACCGATTAGCATAACTGTAACATTATGATTTATTTGACGATATTCAAAAATATGCCTTCCCCAAATAGCATGTCTTGAGAGCTTTAAAAAAATAGAATGATGTCAATAGGTGTTTATAAAAGAAAGGCGCAGGGCGCAGGGAAAAAAATGAACGTCGAACATCGAACATCCAACGCTGAACATCGAATGAAAAGCAAAAAAAGGCGCAGGGCACAGGGGAAAAAATGAACGTCGAACATCGAACATCCAACGCTGAACATCGAATGAAAAGAGATAAGAAAGAAAGGCGCAGGGCGCAGGGGGAAAAATGAACGTTGAACGTTGAACTTTGAATAAAAAGACAATAAGGCAGGCGATAGAAAAGCGGGCAGACACGCAGGTCTGCCCCTACGAAAAACAAAAAATACTTTTTGATAATCTAATGAGAAGCCTTACTCCGTGCCCTCCGTGGTGAAAATGGATTCCTAACCCAGCTTTTTATAAAATATGGCAAAATACTTGCTATTCCCGGCCCCTTTGATATAAAAATTGGATATTTTTAAAATGCATACGGCAAAACCCATAAGGCTTATGTTAGACCAGCCTGTATACGTTATATGAGGAAAAAATATGAAAAGACTCACAACAGAAAAGATAGATCGGCTTATCCCCTATCCACCTGGAAAGCCCATAGAAGAGCTTGAAAGGGAACTGGGCATCACAGGCTCCATCAAACTTGCCTCAAATGAAAACCCTATCGGGCCATCGCCTATGGCAGTAAAGGCGATCATGGATAACCTGAACCGGCTTAACAGGTATCCGGACGGGAGCAGCTATTACCTGAAGGAAAAACTCTCAAAGATATTTAACCTCCCCATGGAAAGGATATTAACCGGGAACGGATCAAACGAGTTGATAGAACTTGCTATCCGTACATTTATTACCCCCGGTGAAGAGGTTATACAGGCAATCCCGACCTTTCTTGTGTATGAGAAGGTGGTTAATGGCGCTGGTGGAGAACTTGTGTCAATAGACCTTAAGGATTTCCGGATTGACATTGATGCAATTAAAAGGGCTGTAACCCCCAAAACAAAGCTGATCTTTATCAATAACCCCAACAACCCCACAGGCACATGGCTCTCAAAAGAGGAGGTCAGTGGTTTTTTAGAGTGGGTGCCAGAGGATATTGTGGTAGTTATTGATGAAGCATATATTGAATTTTCATCAGACAGGGTGGCGCGTGGCACAGATTTTCTGGATAAACGTGACAGGCTCATCATATTAAGGACATTCTCAAAGCTCTACGGGCTTGCGGGATTAAGGATAGGTTACGGCTTCTCATCACCGGAGATTGTGGATTATATAAACAGGGTAAGGCAGCCATTCAATTTAAACCTTCTTGCCCAAGCCGCGGCAGTAGCTGCCCTTGATGACACCGATTTTGTCAAAAAAACACTTGATCTTACAAGGGAAGGGCTGAAATGGTTATATAAAAATCTGGAGGATATAGGGCTTTCGTGCATACCCACTGAGACCAACTTTTTCCTGATAAAGGTACCTTCAGGCGCTAAAAGCATCTACCAGCTTATGCTCAGGGAGGGCGTCATAATCCGCTCCATGGAGAGCTATGGACTCAAAGAATATATAAGGGTTAATGTTGGACTTCCAGAGGAAAATGAGCGGTTTATAAACACCCTGAAAAAGGTCATCAGCAGCCTGTAACTAATTGAAATAGGACAATAATATGAAACAGCCGGTAATAACAATCGATGGCCCGGCAGGTGCTGGAAAGAGCACCGTAAGCCGCACCCTGGCAAAAAGACTTAACCTTGTATACCTTGATACAGGCGCTATGTACCGGGCGGTCGCACTCCAGGCAAAGAGGGAGAATATCCCATTTTCAGACGGTAATGCACTTTACAGGATGTGCGAAAGGATAAATATTCATTTTAAGGTGAATGGTGATAATTCAACTATTTATATTGATAATGAGGACGTTTCAGTGCAAATCAGAATGCCTGAGATGGACATGCTGTCATCCTCTGTCTCTGCGGTCCCAGAGGTGAGAAAGGCCATGACTGCACTACAGCGCAAAATCGGTGAAAAGGGGGGCATTGTTGCAGAGGGGAGGGATATGGGCACAGTGGTATTCCCTGATGCGGATTTTAAATTTTTTGTTACTGCCTCCCCGGAGGTACGCGCACAAAGGCGCTATGATGAGAGAAAGGCCAGGAATGAAGTTATAGACATTAATAAGGTCGAGGCGGATATCAGAAAAAGGGATGAACAGGATCAGTCAAGAAAACTTGCCCCTTTAAAACCGGCAGATGAGGCGATTTTGATAGATACCTCCGGAATGGAGATAGACAGGGTTATAGAGATTATTCTTTCTCATATAAAAAGCGCCGGCATATAATCGCATACAGGAATAATAATATATTATACTGTTGATAATTTTAAAAAAATTTGGTAAAAAAGCAGGCTTATTAAAATCCTTTTTAAAGGAAAAACTATTCAGGGGGTACTTTGTTTAATGAACAAACCAACAGACAAAATTTTAGATGGCAATCAGGAAGAAATTAACAATCAGACTAATTTGGATGATAATTTCAAAAAAGAGAGTGAAAATTCCGGTGACATGAGTGATGACAGCCTTTATTCAGATTATTCAGGCAGCGAAGAGGATGATGGCAGCTCAGGCGAAGACAGCTTTATGGAGCTCTATGAGAAGAGCCTCAAGAGTATTCAGGAGGGAGAGCTTGTTACCGGCGAGATCGTTATGATCGGCAAAGAATATGTCCTGGTTGATGTAGGATACAAGTCAGAAGGCCAGATCCGTATCAATGAATTCATTGATGCAGACGGCAACATGACTGCTAAGGTGGGCGACAAGATAGATGTACTCCTTGAAAAACGCGAGGATGATGACGGCAGGATAATCCTCTCAAAAGAAAAGGCAGCAAAGATAAAGATATGGGATGAGATCAAGAATATCTATGAAGAGGACCGCACTGTTGAAGGTGAAATAGTCGCAAGGCTCAAGGGTGGTATGGCCGTTGATATAGGTCTTCAGGCATTTCTGCCCGGTTCACAGATTGACCTCAAACCTGTAAGAAATTTTGATTCTCTTATAGGCACAAAACACGAATTCAAGATACTCAAATACAACAAGAGAAGGGCAAATATAGTCCTCTCCAGAAGGGCGCTCCTTGAGAAAGACCGCAAGGTAAAACGTGATCAAACCATGCATGATATCAGGGAAGGTGCTGTCCTTACTGGCACAGTAAAGAATATAACAGATTACGGTTTCTTTATTGACCTGGGCGGGATAGACGGTCTCCTCCATATTACAGATATATCATGGGGCAGAGTAGGCCACCCATCAGAACTGTATCAGGTTGGTGATGAGATCACCGTAAAGATACTCAAGTATGATGAAGAAAAAGAGAGGGTCTCTCTGGGCCTTAAACAGCTTAACCCTGATCCATGGATAAATGCCAATGCAGATTACCCGATCAACACAAAGGTAAAAGGAAAGGTAGTAAGCCTTGCTGATTACGGCGCATTTGTCGAGATAAAGGAGGGCATTGAGGGGCTTATCCACGTATCCGAGATGTCATGGACACGAAAGATCAGGCATCCTTCACAGATACTGAAGGTGGGCGATGAGGTAGAGGCGGTCGTGCTCAATATAGACACTGAAAATAAGAGAATATCTCTTGGCCTGAAACAGGTAGAGCCAAACCCCTGGAAGGTGATAGGTGAGAAATACCCCATAGGCACTACCATTGAGGGCCGAATCAAGAATATCACTGACTTCGGCATCTTTATAGGCATTGATGAAGGTATAGACGGCCTTGTTCATATCTCTGACATCTCATGGACAAAGAGGATCAAACACCCCTCAGAGGTATATAAGAAGGGTGAAGAGGTTCAGGCGGTTGTCCTTAATATCGACGAGGAAAACGAGAGATTTTCACTTGGCATCAAGCAGCTTGCAGTTGACCCGTGGGATGAGATACCTGAAAGGTACAAACCCGGCACGAGGGTTACCGGCACTGTTACCAACATAACCGACTTTGGCGTTTTTGTTGAGCTTGAAGAGGGGATCGAAGGCCTTATACATGTGTCAGAGCTGACAAAGGATAAGAGCGGAAACGCATTAAGCAGATTCAAGGTAGATGATGTTATCCAGGCAAAGGTCATCAATATAGCAAAGGATGACAAGAAGATAGCCCTTTCAATCCGTAAACTTGAGGAGGCCGAAGAGAAGGATATGTACAGAAGCTATCTCAACAATGGAAAGGAAGCCACCTCAAACCTTGGTGAACTGCTCAAGGCAGGCATGCTTGACCTTGAAAACAAGAACCAGGATTAATAATGGTTTAGTCATCCCCGGGTGACACGATAGAGCATGAGGTAAAAGTTATACCTCGAAAATGAGCGCCTGCCCGTAATAACGGGCAGGCATTTTAACTTAATAACCCTTCCAGAAGATATTTGTCATGAAAAAACACCCTGTTTTAACCACCATATTGATTCTGTTATGTTTGGTAATTGGATTAGGTCTTATCATGAAGGCGATCAGCAGCTCCATGGGCAGCTCATCAGGGATAGCCTTTACCAACAAGATTGGCGTCATCCCGATAATCGGCGCCATTGATGATTCAACAGAGCTGCTAAAACAGATCACCACCTTTGCAAAGGACAAATCAATCAAGGCCATCATACTGCGTATAGATTCACCGGGAGGGGGTGTTGGCGCATCCCAGGAGGTCTACCGTGAGGTCATGAGGACAAGGGAGACAAAAAAGGTAATAGTCTCAATGGGGGGCACGGCTGCATCAGGTGGCTATTATATAGCCGCTGCCGGTAACAGCATTGTTGCCAACCCTGGCACCATCACAGGCAGTATCGGGGTTATAATGCAGTATTACCAGTACAGGGAGCTTGCTGAAAAAATCGGGTTTAAAATTGAGGTAATCAAAAGCGGTGAATTCAAGGACATAGGGAATCCCCACAGAGAACTCACTGATAAGGAGCGGGAAATACTTGATGCTGTTATCACTGATATTCAGACCCAGTTTGTAAATGATGTTGCAGAGGGCAGGAACCTTACCCCTGAAAAGGTGAGGGAGATAGCTGACGGCAGGGTATTTACAGGAGCAATGGCAAAGGAGTGGGGGCTGGTTGATAGGCTTGGCAACTTTGAAGATGCAGTGGCCCTGGCAAAGGAATATGCAGAGATAGATGGCGATGTAAACCTTGTTTATCCTGCAAAAAAGAGATTATCCATTATTGATCTCTTAAGGGGTGAGGCAGCAGAATCCATATCAAAGGCGCTCAGGAATATCTCAGTCTCTACCATAGAATACAGGTGGAATGGATTTTCTAGCGGAATGAACTGACATCCCCCTTCCCTTCGCGTATCACCTCGGGGTAGTCATCAATCAAGGATATCACGCTTGAGGGCTCAGGTTTAAGCGCCCCCCCGTCTATAATCATCTCAAGTGAAGATTCATAAGCCTCTTTTATTGTGTAGGGGTCTTCATGGATAGCGCTTGTGGTTATAATAGGCCGCCCAAGGGTCTCTACAATCGCAAGGCATATGTTGTTTGCCGGAACCCTGATCCCAACAGTCTTCCTTTTTGTAAGCATTATCTGGGGCACAAGCTTGGTCCCTTCAAGGATGAATGTATATGGCCCTGGCAATAACCTTTTCATTGTCTTATAGGCAAAATCAGAGACCTTTGCATACTGGCTTATCCCCTTAAGGCTGTCGCAGATGATGGAGAAGGGCTGTTTCAGGGGCCTGTTCTTGAGCTGGTATATCCTCTGAATACCCTTTTTGTTATAAAGGTCACAGCCCATGCCGTAAAAGGTATCTGTCGGGTAGGCTATAAGCCCTCCCTTATCAAGGGCCTCGCATACCATGTTAATGAGCCGCTGCTGCGGGTTGTCAGGATTAATTGATATGATCATAGAGGGGCTTTTTATAAAAAAAGGTATTCTATGTCAAATCAATAAGTGAACTCTCATTATTGACAAATCTTATAAGAAATGGTCTTCTCTCCTTTCAATAATTAATTTTAACAGACAGTGGTCTATGCTCCCTTTTAATTTACAACTTATATTCGCATTTGTGTTTGGCCTGACCATAGGCAGTTTCCTTAATGTTTGCATATACAGGCTGCCCCTTAAGAGATCCATCGTAACACCGCCATCAGCCTGCCCATCCTGTGGATACAGGATAAGATTCTATGACAACATACCTGTGCTGAGCTACCTGATGCTATGGGGAAGGTGCAGGAAATGCGGGACACACATATCCCTCATATACCCTGCGGTTGAACTTGCAACAGGCCTCATAAGCATGGCACTTCTTGTAAAATACAACATCCTGAATTCAAATTTCCCAGAATTTTTTATATACCTTATCTTTATTTCGGCGCTGATATGTATCGGGTTTATAGACCTTGAACACCAGATAATACCTGATGTCATCTCAATCCCCGGTATAATAGCCGGCCTCTTCTTTTCCCTGGTTATTAGTCACATCCCCTGGATGGACTCCCTGATAGGCATCCTTGCTGGAGGCGGAATACTTTATCTCGTGGCCATTCTTTTTGAACTCATCACGAAAAAGGAGGGGATGGGAGGGGGAGATGTCAAGCTCTTAGCCATGATCGGGGCATTTTTAGGGTGGAAGGCCATCCCTTTTGTCATCCTGGTATCATCCCTTACAGGGAGCATTATAGGGGGTGCGGCGCTTATGATGTCAAAAAAAGGCATCAGGACAAAGATACCCTTTGGCCCTTTTCTGGCCCTGGGAGCAGTGCTCTATGTCTTTTTCGGAAAAGAGATAATTAACTGGTATATAAGTATTCTCTCCCCCGGTTTATGAATAATTATTTTAATTCTTTCAGGGTATATAATTGAAAACTCATATATTCGGGCTCAGGGCCGGCATACTGACACAACTTATATTCCTTATTGTCGCTGCAATGCTGCTTATTAATGTGGTTATATTAAACCTGTATGAAAAAGACCTGATCATAGAAAAGGAGAAAACAGGGAGACTCCTTTTAAAAGGCATAGAATATATTACCGCTAATACAATAAAAGATAGCGAGCAAGAGTTTAAAAATATCTATTTTGACACTGATTTTGCTTCCCTTATCCAGGAGATGCTGGACGCAGGTGAATACATGGGGATTGCCATTGTAAATATCTCTGGCGAATCGGTGTTCAGCATTGGCCTTGATCATGAGGCAAAGCAATATGGCCTGACCCTGGCAATGACGGCCATGAATACCCTTAGCCAGTCTGTCAATAATAAGGGTGTGACATGGGGTGTGCTCTGGCCCAGAAAAAAGGAACTCTATCTGTCAACCCCATTAAAATACAAAGGGCGCGTTATTGGCGGCATATCAGCTCTATCCTCACTTGTGCCTGTTTACGAGACATTAAGAAGGTCTGAAAGGCTGGTAATCATATACATAGCGATTGATACCCTTGTGCTTGCGCTTGTGGGCATATATCTCCTGTCAAGGATTGTTGTAAACCCGATACACAAACTACTCAGGATGACAATGGAATATGAAGGAAGCGAATTTTTGATATCAACAGGTGAAACGCCGGCAAACGAGATAGGAAACTTGACAAGGGCGCTCGCTAATATGCTGAAAAGGCTTGACGAAAATAAAAGAGAACTAAAGTCTCATATTGTATCTTTAGAAAAGGCTAATAAAGAGCTTAAGGCTGCCCAGAATGAGATAGTGCAGTCTGAAAAACTGGCCTCTGTTGGAAGGCTCGCAGCAGGCATAGCCCATGAGATAGGAAACCCCATCGGTATTATCCTGGGCTATATTGATCTGATAATGAAGGGAGGCCTCACGCCAGAGGAAGAAAAGGATTTTTTAACGAGGGTTGAAGGTGAGATATCAAGGGTTAACAATATTATCAGGCAGCTTCTCGATTTTTCAAGAACATCTGAGGAGGAAAGGATAAGACTGAGCATCCATTCACTCATAACAGACACTGTTGAGATGCTCAAACCCCAGACAGGGATGAATAAAATAGCAATTTCACTGGCGCTTACCGCAGAAAATGATAATGTGATTGCAGATAAAAACCAGCTGCAGCAGGTCTTTCTTAATATCCTGATAAACTCCATTGATGCCCTTTCCGAAGAGGGAGATGTGATGGAAGATGCACAGATTCATGTTATCAGTAAAAACAGAAATGGCCTGCTTGAACTTGAATTTATCGATAATGGTCCGGGCATATCGGCTGATAAAGTTGATCATATTTTTGATCCTTTTTTTACGACAAAAGACCCTGGAAAGGGCACAGGGCTGGGGCTTTCTGTCTGCTACAGGATAATTGAGGCGTTAGGCGGCACAATAAGGGCGGAAAGCCAAGAGGGAAAGGGTATGATTATTCGCATTGACCTTCCCCTGAACAGTGACCAGTATACATCTTCAGGAGAACCAGTATGACCATATCAGGAAATCGTGTACTGATAATTGATGATGAAACAAATATGAGGCATATGCTTACCACCATGCTGAATAAAGGTGGATATATCACTGAGGCGGCAGGAAACGGCGCAGAGGCATTAGCTGTAATGGATCAGAATGATTTTGATTTTGTACTCTGTGATATCAGGATGCCAAAGATGGATGGCATGAGTTTTCTTGCAACGGCTAGAGAAAAATATCCGGAGATCACAATAATCATGATGTCTGCATATGGGACCATTGAAACAGCTTTGGAGGCCATGAAAAAGGGGGCCTATGATTATATATCAAAACCGTTCAAGACAGATGAGGTGCTTCTTGCCTTAAAAAAGGCAAAGGAGAGGGATCAGCTTAAGGAAGAAAATCTCATTCTTCAGGGCAGGCTTAAAAAACTCGAACAAAAATATTCATTTGGCAGTGTTGTTGCGGGAAGCGAGGCAATGGCAGGTGTATTTGACCTGGTTGACAGGGTGGCTGATTTCAAGACAACAGTCCTTATCACGGGTGAAAGCGGCACTGGCAAGGAACTAATTGCAAAGGAGATACATTCAAGGGGGAGGAGATCCTCTTTCAACATGGTAGCAATAAACTGCGCCGGTATACCTGAAACACTCCTTGAGAGCGAGCTGTTCGGTTATAAAAAAGGTGCATTTACCGATGCATCAAGGGATAAGCCGGGCCTTTTTATGCAGGCAAACAAGGGGACTATATTTCTTGATGAGATAGGTGAGATGCCCTTTTCTTTACAGGCCAAGCTTCTGCGTATTTTGCAGGAGGAGGAGGTAACACCGCTTGGCGGGACAACACCTGAAAAGACAGACTCAAGGGTGATTGCTGCCACATCAAAGGATCTTGAGTATGAGGTAAAGGAGGGAAGGTTCAGGGAAGATCTGTTTTACAGGATAAATGTCATGTCCATCCACCTTCCGCCCTTAAGGGAGCGCCGAAGTGACATCCCGCTTCTTGTGAGTCACTTTGTTGATATATTCAATAACAAACTGGGGAAGAGTGTCGAAGGTCTTTCATCCGATGCAATGGCCCTGCTTATGGGGCACAGTTGGTCAGGGAATATCAGGGAGCTTGAAAATGTAATAGAAAGGGCCATTATCCTTTCAAAGGGTAAACTCTTAACCCCTGCTGAATTACCTCCTTCAATAACCGCTGGAGGGAATATTCTCTCTGTAATTGAGCCGGGGGACACCCTGTCCATTAAAAAGGCAACAAGGACACTTGAACAGGATCTTATAGAAAAGGCCCTCAAACTTACAGGGGGTAACAAATCAAAGGCGGCACAGATACTTGAGATAAGCAGGCCGATACTGATCGCAAAGATCAAGGAATATGAGATAACCTAGCAGATTACACAATTATTGGGATCATATAGTTTATGAGTATTAAAAAGATAATTTCAGGCGGGCAGACAGGGGCTGATCAGGCTGCACTTGATGCGGCCATAGAGATGGGAGTCCCGCACGGCGGTTGGGTCCCGTTAGGCAGGATGACTGAAAACGGCAGGTTATCACCACGCTATAACATGCAGGAGATAGATGCCATTAATTATGACTTGAGGACTGAGAAGAATGTTACAGACTCTGACGGCACATTACTATTCAGTTCAGGCACGCTTAAGGGCGGCTCTCTCCTTACAAAGAAGCTTGCAAGAAAATATCTAAAGCCATGCCTCCATATAGATATTGAAAAAAAGGATAAGAAAGAGGCGATTGAGATTATCAAATCATGGCTCGATGTGAGAAAGATAGAGGTGCTTAATGTGGCAGGGCCAAGGGCGAGTGAAAGCCCTGTTATCTATGATGCTGTGGCAGCGATCATGAAATCGGTTCTTCACCTCTCTGCTGAAAAGAGAGGGAGGCACCCTGCATCTGTTACAGAGGCAGTGGATACGCTCATCTCCATGATGACAAAGAAAGAGATGTTTACCATATCAAGGTTTTCTGAAGCGGATATAACTCATCCCTCAAAAGACCTGATACAGTTTGTCACAAAACGATTCGGACTCGATGATGGTAATGAGCCCCTGATGCAGTCCTGCATGTTTGTAGGGAATAGTGAAAAACTAAACCCGGAAGGTGCCTCAGCAGTAATAGTCAGGGAATTATGGCTCAGGCTTCATGAAACCCACCGGTTAAGAAGGGTGAAATAGGGCTGTCACTGGTTCTGTAGGAGCGGACGATCTATCCAGCATAAACTATTACTTGACTTTAAGAACTTGAGAGAGATAATAACCGCAGTCTTTTTGTTCCTCATAAGTATTTATCAAAATAGCGAAGTGTTTTAGAGCCCGACAATATTTAGCCGGAAGGCATAATAGCCGGGTTCAAATGTATATGATGTTTTTATTTCTGGATAAACCATTTATTTAAGGAGGAAGAATTATCATGAAAAAAGTATTATGTGCAATTATGGTGTTCGGATTTATATGTATTACAGCCCTTGCTTCATATGCTGCAGATCTCACTTGTGAAGAGGCGGCAAAGCATATCGGTGAAAAGGCCACGGTATGCGGCAAGATTGTAGATACAATGCCCTACCAGGGACAAACGCTCCTGGGTATGGGCAAGGCGATTATGGAGCCGGGCGCTGTAGGCATAGAGGTTGATGATGCCCTGAAAGACAAGCTGGATAAGGACCTTTATGTGGGTAAAGAGATCTGCGTTACAGGCGAAATCCACAAGAACCCGTCAGATGGCGCCTCAATCACAGTAACAGACGCTGCCCAGATCAAGGTGAAATAGAGTACAACTAACCAAAAGCTGAAATAGAGCAATTTGAGTCCATCCGGGATTTATTTGTGGATGGACTCAAACCACAGTTTAGTTTTCATAAATACCGAACATTCTTAAGAAGAAGATAAAAGAAGCAGTATCAGTTATGTCCCCTCAAAAGTTGCAAGAATTAACATTATTAATTTAGAAGAATTGAAATGTTTTAGTGTACAATCTATATTCGGAATTGACAAAATACGTCAATGGAGTATAACATTCAATGTTATTTATAGAAACGACAATTTTTACAAAAGAAATTCTTAAGCTGATCACTGACGATAGTTACAGGCAACTTCAGGCAGTGTTGGTACTTAGACCAGATTCAGGAGATTTGATAAAAGGTAGTGGTGGTCTAAGAAAAATTCGGTGGAATCTACAAGGAAAAGGGAAAAGAGGAGCTCTTAGAATTATTTATTATTGGGATTATCCTGATACTATTTATCTGCTTTTCCCATATAAAAAGAATGAACAGGAAGACTTGACACGGGAGCAAATCAAGAT
Organism: Desulfatiglans sp.; assembly: GCA_012513605.1. Taxonomy (NCBI): domain Bacteria; kingdom Pseudomonadati; phylum Thermodesulfobacteriota; class Desulfobacteria; order Desulfatiglandales; family Desulfatiglandaceae; genus Desulfatiglans; species Desulfatiglans sp. The sequence continues at coordinate 12,037 of JAAZBV010000058.1, forward strand.
TCTCCGAGAATTAGTGGAAGGATATTTGGAATGAAAAAAGAAGATTTTGAAAAACTGGTCTCCAGTATCCACGAAGCTGGAGAAATAAAATCAGGGAAAAAGAAACCAAGCCGCGTATTTGAGGTTACCCCTCCAGCAGTAAAAAATATAAGAAAAAAGCTTAATGTCTCACAAAATGAATTTGCGATGATGATCGGAGTTAGTGTCCGGACATTACAAAACTGGGAACAGGGGAGGAGAGAACCTGATGGCCCTGCAAAGGCATTGCTTCAGGTAGCTTCAAAAAATCCAAAAGCTGTACTTGATGCTTTGCATACTGATTAACTGAAGAATTGCTTGGCTTGGATCTTGATGATGAATTCATTCAATAATTGCGCGAGGCACAAAAGGATAGAGAAAGCGGAAATAAAGAAGCATATGTTGATCTGGAATCAATATAATGCTTAAAGTAATAGTTCATTACAGGGCACAGGGCAGTAAAATACCTCAAACGCCTCCCCCAAAGAAATAAAAAATAGAAAACAATTTGGCAATCTAAGGCATTAGCCTGCTTTTATATCGCCTGCTTAAATTTATCTTTTCATTGTTCTTCATTACGATAACATAGTCACCGTGCTCCAGGGCTGTATTTCTTTTATATATGATATGTTAACAAGGTATGATCTGTGTACCCGCACAAATTTATCAGGGTCAAGCCTTTCTTCCATATTGTTCATTGTTTCGCGTAACAGGAATGTACTCGAATCCGTGTGCAAAGAAACATATTTTTCTTCGGAAGATATATACCTGATATCCTCAGTCTGGATGAAAAAATACCTTGATGATTGATTTACAAGGAATCTTTCCTTAAATCTCTTTGGGAGGTTTATTTCAGTAAGGAGTTTTGTGAAATCAACCTCGACCGGTTTGTTTGATTCAATTCTGTCAAGTGCCTTATCAAAGGCCTTCTGGAACCGTTCCATGTCAAATGGTTTTAAAAGATAATCAATAGCGTTTACCTCAAAGGCATCAAGTGCATAATGATCATATGCAGTAACAAAAACGACAAACGGCATCTGCTCCAATCCAATATTTTCAATCACCTCAAAGCCTGTCATCCCCGGCATTTGGATATCAAGAAATACCAGCTGTGGATTCAATCCATTTATTTTTTCCACTGCTTCAACTCCGTTTGTCGCCTCGTGTATTTCACACCTGCAGCCTGAGTTCTTAATAAAAGAGCTCAGTTTTTTCCTTGCCGGTTGTTCATCATCAATGATCAGAATTTTTATATTGCTCATGTTCATATCTTTTCGGGAATCATAATCGTTACAACAAAACCTTCATTCTCAAGGTTTTTCCAGTTAAATTCAAATCTGTTCCCATACAGGCCTTCGAGTCGCTCCTGTGTATTTGATAGACCGATCCCTTTTTTAAAAACATCTTCCGGTTTGATTTGAATACCGGGTCCGTTATCCTTTATGAAAAGTTTTAATTTCTCACTAACGATCCCTGCGCCTATAATAATATTCAAATACGATAATGATAATTTCTCCATTCCATGTTTTATGGAATTTTCTATCAAAGGTTGAAGGATAAAGGAGGGTACCGGGAACTCCAGACATTCATCTTTTATTTGATAAGCAACATCAAGCTTGTCTTTATATCTTTCCTTCATAATCTCCAGATAATAATCAAGTATCTTGATTTCTTCCTTCAGTCTATGAATACCGTCTCCTTTTGTATGGAGTGTCGCGCGTAAGAGATCACTCAAATTTGCTATCATCTTATCAGCCTTCTGTACATCTTCGAACATTACAGATGATATCATGTTAAGTGTATTAAAGAGAAAGTGCGGGTGGATCTGATTTTTTAAAAGTTGCAGCCTTATCCTTGAAAGCTGTTCTTCAAGTTTTACTGCCTTTATTTTTTGCTCCTGCTTTTCCAGGTATGATTTATAAAAGCTGATAAGAATGCACAGGCCAACATATCCGACCGAGACCTTAAGGGTCTCCATGATGTATCTGTAAGGCAGATAGCCATAAAAATATTTTCCCCATCCTGCCAGATCATGGATAATTGATCTCGATGCATACATTATCCAGGTGTGCATAGCGCCAAGAATCAGAGCGGTTAAAATATACACAGGTAATATTATGTAATAGTTCTTTTTTGTTACAGGATGTCGGTGCATTAAATAAAGCACCACCGGGAACAGGAGCATGGCAGAATAAGCCCCGGTAAATTCCCATACTATAATGGGGATAATATCCGGCCTTCCGCCTTCTGCCAGCATTGTTGTCAGATAGACTAGCGTATTTAGTGCACCGCCTATATTCGCAATAATGAAAAGTATAAGTGCAGTTTTATACTTTGATTTAAATATATCATTACTCATTTAATTTTCCGTCCCGTGTTTTCAGATATAACCTTTAAGATTTGAATTCAAATAATTTCTTCCTGAACGGGATTATTTAGGCCATGGAAGGGAGTGATAAAAGAAGAATTTTCTCTCTTTTCCCTTTCATGGCACTTACAGGCCCGCTGATGACAATCCGGTTCGTTTGTTGGAAATATTAGAATAATGAATATCTGTAATGAAAAATAAGGGAGCGAACCAATGACGAATCAAGATCGATTATATTTTCTGGATAATCTTAAAGTATTTCTAATAATCCTGGTTATTTTACATCATGTGGGGCAGGCATACGGGTCCACAGGAGGCACGTGGTTTTATTCATACCCTGGAGAAAGGGTGCAGATAATGGGCCTGTTCTTCTGGTTTAATGCATCTTTTTTCATGGGGCTTTTCTTTTTTATTTCAGGATACCTATTTCCGCCATCCTTTGACCATCATGGTGCACGAAAATTCCTGATTAATAAGCTGGTCCGCTTTGGGATCCCATTACTCTTCGGGCCATTAATAATGTTACCTCTGCTTGTATATATTCAGTACAATCATTATGTCAGTTCAATCGACTTTAAAGAATTTTATTCGAATATATGGTTTCAATCTCCGGGCGGTACAGCCGCCCCTCAATATAAAATTAACCTGGCCCACCTGTGGTTTATAGAGCATCTTCTTATATATTCAATCCTGTATGTATCTACAAGATGGTTACTTACCAGGGTTTCCCCTTCTCTGGCAAACCCAGGTAAAAGGGTTATCAGGATCGATACAACTATTGCCTATGTACTTTTACTCGGTCTGACAACCAATATTATACGGACAGCAGGAGGATTCCCGATGGATAAATGGATAGGTTTTCTCGGGTTTATGCAGATGGAACCTGCGCATATGCCCCAGTATTTATCCCTCTTCATTATTGGTGTTCTTGCCTGCAGATGGTCTTTTCTAGATTCCATAACCAGGCCCGGTTATATCTACTGGCTGATACCGGGGGTAGGGATATATTTGATGGTAATAATTCTTTTATTCACTGTTGGCCCAAAAAAGGCATTCGGTTATGCTGAATTCAGCGAAGCATTAATATGTGTGGGCGTATGTATCGGTCTGCTTGCCCTTTTCAGGAAATATTTCAATAGCACAGGAAAGATAATGAAAATATTATCGGATAATGTATATGAAATGTATATTTTTCATATCCCGGTTGTGGTCGCGCTGCAATATGCTTTTGCCCCTGTGATAGTTGATGCCCTTTCACTTTTTGTAATAGTGTCTCTACTTTCTGTACCGGGAACATTTCTTGTCTCTTATCTGCTGCGCCTCATACCCGGGTTGAAGAGGATCATATAAAAAGGAAAATAAAAATCGGGTATACCTCTTCAAAATATCGAGAAAACCATGAGGGGATTTGATGACTTAAAGTCACAATCTGTGACTTCAAGTTGAGGTGGTATGTGAAGAATGCGGCCATATGTTTTTATGGAACAGAGTGTTGCAATGCTATCAAGCGTTCTCAAAAACCTTTCCTCTTAAAAAGAGTGAATTTTTTTGGTGGAGCAATTAAAAAAACATCCATTGATATCCTCTTTAATCATCGTATTAAAATAATCTCCGGGGTAAGGGGAAAAGAGTGCGGTGATTTACTAATCGATATCTTCAAGTCAAGGAGAAGTCAGGAGGAGAACTAACGGAGAGGTACCGAAGTGGCCGTAACGGGGTCGACTCGGCATCGATTTGTCTTGTGAATAGCAGGACACGTGGGTTCCCCACCCTCTCCGCCATTATTTCAATAACTTATGCTTGATTTTGCGTCATATTTGTGGCAAATTTTTCCAAAGCTAACAGTCCCGCATATATTTCGAATATAACATTTAATTAGGTGTTCATATGACTTTAAGTATAATTGGAGATATTGCATCAATAATTAGTTTAATAAGTCTTCTGTTTGCAGTTATATTTAAAATTAGAAAATATATGAAATCTAAAATTAGGGAATTAGCAGAGCTTAAGGAATATTCAGAAAAATGGTTTGAGAGATATCTTAATTTAGCAACGAATCCTACAAAAAGATCTGAGATATCTTTGTATTTAATAATTTATCATCAAACTATGAAGTCTAATGAATGGCAATGGATATTGCAAAGAACTATTAAAATCTTTGGTATCTTTTTCGCCATTATTTTTTATATTCCTATTTATCTTAAATATGGTTTTTCATTAGATATAATGGTCATTCTTTACTCATTATCTTTTATAGGTATTCTAATAGGGACATATACTATTTGGTACAATTCTTCTGAATATTTTAAAATATCAAACGGTTTTGAGAAAGGTATACTTACTACTTTAGAAGATAAATTTTCTATTTATTTTTGTGAAAATTGTTCAGAAGAATGTTCAAAGAGAAAATCCTAATCTTCAGAAAAATAACTTTTTACTAAATTATTTATTTCTTTAAACCCATATTATTATTTATGTTCCTTAATTTATGTAACGCACTTTTTAAAGATTCTGTTTGATATTCTGCATAATGGTCAATCATTCGCAGATCTTGATGCCTCAATAAATGGCTTACCATTCCTTTTTCAATCGATTGTAAAGCCTGCATTGCAAATGACTTTCTTCCCCATTCATTCAGTTTTATTCCAATCCCGGCTTTTTTAAGTGGCCCTGTTGAATATCCTGTTTATATTTTTTGAATACAGTCTGCCTGTCTCAGGATTTGGAAAATGACATATCCCTAATGTGAGTACAGGGGTCGTTGATACTGGACATGTCTCGAAGTTCTTGCTCTGTTTTAAAAAAGCAGAGCAAGAACTATATAAAAGTAATAGATGTAATTGAAAAGGATAATCAGATTATCTACTTCCCTTCAGATAATCATGAATCTCCTCATACCTTAAATCATTTTTATCTTTAATAAACGGTATAAGCATAGCCCTATGACCGCTACCCATTACTAAAAGCACACGTTCACATGGTTCAACGGTTTTCATTATATTAGCCAGGATATAGAGATTTCTTTTATACCATGTTTCTGTAAATTCCACGCCGGGGTTTGATTCTTCATCCCCCATTTCAAGTATGGTTCCCAGGTACATGCCTCTATTCCACCTATCACTTTTATCAGTGTTCATTTTAGTCAGACAATCAAGTATGGTCAGGGTTTCCAGGCTTTTACTTTCCGTTGCTGCAAACGCCTGAACATCCGCGATAAACTTTTCCAGTTTTTCTTTTTGTCCATGAGTCTCAGCAAATGCCTGCAATTTATCCGAAGGAAGGGTAAGTTCATGATCAACCCCATATATCTTTTTATGCCCCAGACGTTCTGCAAGTTTGAATCCGAGTTGATGCGTCTCATCTGCGGTCAGCTTCAGATCACCATTCAGGTATCTCTGATAAGCTTCGTTTAGCTGCTCATTTTCAGTGTAAGGATATTCTACCAGTATCTTATCGGGTTTGTATTTTTCAAGACGAACCAGCACCTCTTCTATCTCCTTTTGCCTCCTTTCACCTAACATCCCATCAACCTTCATGGATGCAGCATCACCCGAGGAACCTGCAAAATGAAAAACACCAAGGATCGCTATACTGGCAGGGTTGGGGTTTTCTGTTTTGGTTTCTGTAGAAGCAGCAGGTTGTTTAAGATCAACCTTTCCGCTATTTGGATTACCCTCCTGGGAGAAAGAAGAATTTGCACACGTAAATAACATCATAATTGTGACGAGCATGGAGAATAGAGAATTTTTCATTGGAGACCTCATTTAATATGTTGTTTATTATTTTAACCATCAGTCAAAACTATATTCATCAATAAAATAAAACATGAACTTACCAGTTGAACTATACCGCCTGTATGAGCATTATCTGTGCCAGAACAAATATGTTATCAAATACAATGGGTTGAGTAATTTACAGGAAAATATCGAGACAGGCACTTGTTGTTATAAACCAATAACTGGTTTAGAAAACCATTTCATAGGTAGATAAGGATTGCATATCTAAAATATTACCAGCGGTACAAAACGCTCTTTCAAGTCCATCTTCGCTATTTGTGCTATGGCAGGGCAGGCAAAACATACCAAATATAAAAAAAGATATATAAAAAAATTTCGTGTGTTTCGTGTGGTTCGCGGTTTGTTGGAAATTTGCCTTGGGTTGTTTGTGTTATTTTAAAATTGCATTAAATACAGAATAACGCATCTATAACTCCCGGTTTTTATTGATATTGAATCAATATGTTTTTGATTTTTTTTTGATGATAGGGTAGTTTATTTGCTCAAATATTAACTGAGGACAAAACAGGCTATCAGGGGTATAAAACAGGTTTTATAACCTCTGCTTATAATTTATATGGAGACATAAAATGAAACAGGTGAATGTTGGCATTATAGGGTTCGGGACTGTAGGCGCCGGGACCGCAGAGATCCTCCTTAAAAACAGGGAGATCATCAGAAAGAGGGTCGGGCTTGATATAGTATTAAAGAGGGTTGCAGACCTTGATCTCACATCAGACCGAGGCATTACCCTGCCTGATGGAGTGCTCTCAAATGACTCAAACGGGTTACTGAATGACCCTGAGATAGATATTGTAGTTGAATTGATAGGTGGCATGACAACCGCAAAGAGCTTTATATCCACTGCCCTAAAAAACGGCAAGCATGTTGTTACAGCCAACAAGGCGCTTCTGGCTGAACACGGGAGTGAACTGTATGAAATAGCCGCAAATAAGGGTGTAACCCTTGCCTATGAGGCGGCAGTAGGCGGAGGCATGCCGGTTATAGGTGCATTAAGGGACGGGCTTGCTGCAAACAACACACTTAAGATAATCGGCATATTGAACGGCACAAGCAATTATATCCTTACCCGCATGTCAAAAGATGGTTTACCCTATGAGGATGCGGTAAACGGCGCCATAAAACTCGGATACGCAGAAGACCCGCCAACACTTGATGTAAACGGTACTGATGCGGCCCACAAGCTTGTCATACTCATCTCCCTTGCCTATGGTGTGCCCGCGCCCTTTAATAACATATACAAAGAGGGCATAGATAAACTCACCCCTGAGGATATACTGTTTGCGGATCAGTTCGGTTACTGTATAAAGCTTCTCACCATTGCACAGAACCTTGGTAATGAGATTGAGGCAAGGGTTCACCCTGCAATGCTGCCCAAGAACCATATGCTTGCCAACGTGAATGAGGCATTTAATGCGGTCTTTATTGAGGGAGACTATGTAGGCCCCACCCTCTATTATGGACAGGGTGCTGGCAGGAGGCCAACCGGAAGCGCGGTTGTATCAGATGTAATGGCCATAGCCAGAAAGATAAAGAGCGGAGCTGATAAAACATCTTCACCCTTAGGCTTTGCAGACTCGACTGGCCAGGCAATAAAGATACAGTCCATAAAGAACCTTAAAACCGCATATTATCTCAGGTTCATGGCTGTTGATAAACCCGGTGTGCTCTCTAAGATATCAGGCATCTTAGGCGAAAGGAACATAAGCATATCATCTGTTATCCAGAAGGGAAGAGATGCTGATGGCGCTGTCCCGATCGTCATGCTTACCCATGAGGCATATGAACAGGATGCAACAGAGGCGCTTTCAATGCTTGACAAACTGGACATACTTAAAGGCAGGACAATGATGATCAGGGTGATGGGGTGAAAATACGGTTTACGGTGTACGGCCTGAGGTTTTCGGTAAAGGATTTTAAGCTTTTCAGCCGAACACCGAAGACCGCAAACCGAAAACCTATCTCATAATTTATTAAAAATGAATGAAAGCAATAGAAAGCAAAATGATTGATAACAAAACCAAGTACCTTGTTTTAGTTGGCGACGGTATGGCCGACTACCCTATTGATGCGCTGGGCGGCAAGACCCCCCTTGAGGTGGCCCATACCCCAAACATGGACCTCATTGCCTCATGCCGCATAGGTTGCGTAAGGACAATCCCTGATGGCATGGAACCGGGAAGCGATGTGGCAAACCTTTCACTCATGGGTTATGACCCCTCTTTATATCATACAGGGAGGTCTCCCCTTGAGGCGGCGAGCATGGGTGTTACACTCGGTAAAGATGATGTGGCATTCAGGATGAATCTTGTCACCCTCGATAAGAGGTCAGATGATGAGATAATCATGGTGAGTCATAGCTCAGGTGATATCACCACAGCGGAATCCACTGAAATAGTGAATGACCTTAAACATATTATAGAGTCAAAAGAGATAAGCATCTATCCCGGGGTTGCATACAGGCACCTGCTTGTATGGAATAATGGCCCTGAAAAGGCACACACAATACCACCCCATGATGTGCTTGACCAGAACATGGCAGAATATCTTAAAAGCAATGACCCTGTTGTTAAACTTATAAGGAGTTCATGGACATCACTTGAATCGCACCCAGTAAACATTGGCAGAAAAAAGGCGGGGTTAAAAGAGGCAAACTCTATCTGGCTATGGGGGCAGGGAAAGGCGCCGGTTATCCCAACCTTTAAAGAACTATATGGCCTAAATGGTGGGGTCATTTCCGCAGTAGACCTTATCAAAGGCATAGGGCGATACGCAGGGTTTGCACCCATTCATGTTGAGGGTGCAACAGGTTACCTGAACACCAACTACAGGGGTAAGGCACAAGGTGCATTAGATGGTCTGAACAATATGGATTTTGTCTTTGTCCATGTGGAGGCACCTGATGAGGCAGGTCACAATGGTAATTACATGGAAAAGATAGAGGCTATCGAACGCTTTGATAAGGATGTGGTGGGCGTTGCCATTGATGGCCTTAAAAAATTTAACGATTACAGGATCATGGTTGTGAGTGACCATTACACCCCGATCATAAAAAAGACCCATACATCAGAACCAGCCCCATTTGCCTGGGCTACCAGAAAGGAGCTTGATGCTGTAAAGCATGTTAAGGGCTTTACTGAAAAGAATGCCATTAATGGTAACCTGCTCATGACTCCTGGCTACACCCTTATGAAACACTTTCTGGGTGCAGAATGAAAAAGGCCCTTACAATCGCCGGTTCTGACAGTGGCGGAGGGGCAGGCATACAGGCAGATATCAAGACCTTTACTGCCTTTGGTGTGTTCGGCACATCAGCCATAACCGCACTCACCGCACAGAATACCATGGGCGTTCAGGGCATCTCAGAGGTTGACCCTGAGTTTGTAAAACAACAGATAAAAAGTGTGCTGGATGATATTGGAGCTGATGCTGTAAAGACGGGCATGCTTGCAAGCCCTGAGATAGTAAAGGCTGTAGCGGACACATTAAGGGAATATAAAACAAAGAATATCGTGGTTGATCCTGTTATGATTGCAAAAAGCGGTGATGCCCTGCTCTCAAAGGAGGCCTGCAATACGGTCATAAAAGAGTTGATCCCCATAGCTTCTGTGGTTACCCCAAATATCCATGAGGCAGAGGCCATGCTGAACATAAGGATTGAGAACATTGATGACATGAAAAAGGCAGGCGCAATGATAAAAGACATGGGGTGCGGGTTTGTTGTTATCAAGGGCGGACATTTGGGTAGTAAAGATCATATGGCAACTGATGTGGTCTTTAACGGTAAAGAATATTCCCTCTTATCAGAGAAACGTTTTGACACTAAAAACTGTCACGGCACAGGCTGCACCTTCTCCGCCGCTATTGCTGCCGGACTTGCAAAGGGCTATCCTGTAATCAAGGCCATAGAGCAGGCAAAGGCATTTATAACAGCGGCTATCAGGGACAGTTTCAGAATCGGTAATGGCCACGGCCCAACCAACCATTTTACAGGCATGAAAACGGGGTGGTAATATGATAATTTCACTTATGGCAGCAAGGTCAGCAAATAATGTAATAGGTAACAACGCTGAAATCCCCTGGAAGGCAGAGGGAGAGCAGCTCCTCTTTAAAGCCATGACATACAACCACTGGATACTTGTGGGGAGAAAGACTTATGAGGCGATGGGCAGGCTCCCCAACAGGAAATATGCGGTTATTTCCGGCTCGTATGAAGAGAAGACAGGTGAGGATTTATGTTTCTTTAAAACCATAGATAACGCACTGAAATACCTCTCAACTGTTACAGACCTTGTAGTAGTCTCAGGTGGTGGCCAGATCTATGCTGAGATGATATCAAGGGTGGATGTTATACATCTATCTGTTATCCACTGTGAGGTAAAGGGGAATGTATTCTTCCCTGATATTCCAAAAGGATTCAGGATGGTATTCTCGCAGGATTTCAGGTCCAATATTGATTATACATACCAGATATGGACAAAGTAATGATTTACCGGTTATTTTTCAGAGGCTTAAATGAGTGAAGCTCAAAAAATGGATATACCGATAGAAAATGTAACATCTAAAAATCTCAAGCGCGCATATAACATCATGCATGTGGGTACAAACAGGCTCTTTAAAAATACCGGGATAACCGTGGCGCAGTTTGACCTCATGGAGACCATACTTCTCTCTAAAGACCAGGCGCTGTCTGTCCAGGAGCTGACTGAAAAAACCATATGCCTTCAGCCCAATATAACAAGGATGGTTGCCGAGCTTGAAGGCGCAGGGCTGGTGATGCGTAAAAGCGGTGCAGATCGCAGGATTGTAATGGTTCAGCTTACCCCAAAAGGGGCAGAGATGGTTGCTACAATACAAAAACCCCTGTTTGAATTCCATCTATCCCAATATAAAAATTTAACAATAGAAGAACTTCATCTTTTCAATGCCATGCTTGAAAAATTAGCTCAACCCTGATTGTTCAACAATATCAATATGTTATATCTTTTTCACACAATTAAATTGACAGTATATGCGCCTCTCAATTAAGATTTACAGATTCCGAACTTCGATAATGTCCGGGCATAAAAAATTCTATTAGAATCAACAAGATATAGACGGAGGGCATCAATGAAAGAACAATCTAATACATCCTTTACCCTATCACCGGCAGTGCTGGAATATATCGATAAATGGAAGGATAAACCGGGCAATCTAATTATGACGCTTCACAAGGTACAAGAGGAGTATGGATATGTCCCCAGAAGCGCAGCATTACAGCTCACAGAGCTCCTTGATATACCGCTCGCAAAGATATACGGGGTACTTACCTTTTATCACCTGTTCAAGCTCAAAAAACCAGGGAAATACCTGATACAGGTTTGCATCGGTACTGCATGTTACCTGAATGGAGGGGAGGATATCCTGCAGGAGCTTGAACATATCCTGGGCATAGGAGTGAATCAGACAACGCCCGATGAACTCTTTTCAATAGAGGCAGTACGCTGCATAGGCTGCTGCGGTCTTTCGCCTGTCATGAACATAAACGGCGAGATATTCGGCAAACTCAAAAAAGAAGACCTGGCAAAGATCATTGCACAATATAAAAAATAACTCTCCCGGAGGGAATCATGTCAAAACTCAACAGAGAACAATTCAAAAGCCTGAGAGAAAAGCTGAAGGCAGTAAATGAACAGCAAACCGAAATCATAGTCGGCCTGGGGTCATGCGGCATAGCTGCCGGTGCCGCCAAAACTTTTGATGCCTTTCAGAAGGAGATAAAGGCAAAAAGCCTTACAGGGGTGGTTATTCGCAGGACCGGGTGCATGGGGCTTTGCGCATCAGAACCTACAGTAGAGATAAAGGTCCCGGGTATGGCAGATATCATTTATGGATGGGTTACCCCTGAAGTAGCCCGTGATATCGTGCAGAAACATGTAATGAGGCAGATACTTGTCAGTAACTGTATACAGGACAAGACCTTTAAGGATATTTTAAAGGAAGGAGAATAGGGATAAATGTCATTCAATAGATATATTCTAATATACCGGGAGTCAGATGCAGGCGTGGACAAGAATGAAATGCTGTTTGATGCCTTTATGAAGGAGCTGGGTGAAAAGGATCCCTCCAACTCCGTTCAGGTGGTTGACGCGGTAATGAACGGCAAGGCTGATCCTGACAGCACCCTTGTAAAGATCATACCTGATAACATCTATTTTAAATGCAAAGGGACCGATGATGCAAAAAAAATAGTTGAAGATTTCATAATCAATAATAAACCGGTCAAAAATCTTGAGGCAGCAGCAAAGAATATTCAGTGCAGGATAGTACTGAGAAATTGCGGGGTTATAGACCCGGAAAATATAAATGAGTATATTGCGAGAGAAGGTTATTCTGCCCTTGAAAAGGTCTTATTTGATATGACGCCTGTTGAAGTAATAACTGAGATAAAGAAATCGGGTCTCAGGGGCCGCGGCGGGGCAGGGTTCCCGACTGGCAATAAATGGGCCTTTACCCAGCAGGCGGACGGGGATGTCAAGTATGTTGTCTGCAATGCTGATGAGGGTGACCCAGGGGCTTACATGGACAGGAGCACACTTGAGGGTGACCCCCATTCCATAATCGAGGCAATGGCGATCGCAGGCTATGCGGTTGGGGCCAGCAAAGGTTATATTTATATACGCGCCGAATACCCTCTAGCTATAAAAAGGCTTGAGATAGCCATCAGCCAGGCTACTGAAATGGGTCTCATGGGTAAAAATATCATGGGAAGCAATTTTAGTTTTGAAATAGAGATCCGCTACGGGGCAGGCGCATTTGTGTGCGGAGAAGAGACCGCCCTTCTTGCTTCCCTTCAGGGAGAGAGGGGCATGCCAAAGCCAAGGCCGCCTTTCCCGGCAGTAAAGGGCCTATGGGGGAAGCCGACAGTAATTAACAATGTTGAAACCCTGGCGAATATTCCGGTTATTATTATCAAGGGAAGCGCCTGGTTTAACAGTATAGGCACTGATAAATCCAAGGGCACGAAGGTCTTTGCTGTAACCGGCAAGGTTAAGAATTCAGGACTGGTTGAAGTGCCTATGGGCACAACCTTAAGGGATATCATCTTCACCGTAAGCGGCGGCATAGGAAATAACAGAAAATTCAAGGCGGTGCAGACCGGAGGGCCGTCCGGTGGGGTTATCCCTGAAAAATTCCTTGATACACCAATAGATTATGAAAACCTGATATCCCTTGGCTCCATGATGGGGTCTGGCGGTATGATCGTCATGGATGAAGATGACTGTATGGTGGATGTAAACAAGTTCTATCTCCAGTTTTCAGTTGATGAATCATGCGGGAAATGCGCCCCGTGCAGGCTTGGAGGAAGGCAGCTCCTCACCTACTTACAGGACATAGCAAAGGGAAATGGCACTCTTGACGATATAGACAAGATGAAACGCATAGGCAATGCCATGCAGAAGGCATCACTGTGCGGCCTTGGACAGACTACAAGCAACCCCATACAGTCCGCATTAAGATATTTTTATGATGAGTATGAAGAACATATTATAAACAAAAAATGCAGGGCGGGTAAATGCCTTGAGCTATTAACCTATACCATTAATCCTGAAAAATGCTCCAGATGCAGTTTGTGTAAAAGGGCCTGTCCTGTATCGGCAATCAGCGGTGACAGGGAATCAGGGTTTGCAATTGACAACGCCGTCTGTATCAAGTGCGGTGAATGTTACAACAGATGTAAATTTGATGCAATAGACAGGGGATAAGCTATGACCGACACAAAAATGATCAAGGCTAAAATAAATGATATACCGATAGAGGTGCCCGCAGGGACAACAATCCTTGATGCTGCACGGAAGATTCACGTAAATATACCCACCCTGTGCAAGCATCCCGACCTTCACGCTACTGCCGGCTGCGGGATATGCATAGTCAAGGTAAAGGGCAGTAACAAGCTATTAAGGTCATGCTGTACTGATATAAGTGAAGGGATGGAGGTTACCACCCATGATTCGGAGATAATTCAGATCAGGAAGACTGTGCTTGAACTGATCCTCTCGAACCATCCGGATGACTGCCTCCATTGCGGGAGAAATACAAATTGTGAACTGCAAAAACTTGCCGCTCACTTTGTAATCAGGGGCATACCATTTCATAGCTATACAAATTCACTTCCAAAGGATTTTTCAACAGGTAATATTGTCCTTGTTCCCAACAAATGTATCCTGTGCGGCAGATGTGTGGACGTATGCCAGAATATACAGAATGTCTGGGCTCTTAACTTTGTCGGGCGAGGCATCTCCACCAGGATAGCCCCGGCTGGTGATATATTACTTGCAGATTCTCCATGCGTGAGATGCGGTCAGTGTTCTGCACACTGCCCCACAGGCGCGATAGTTGAGTATGACAATACATATGATGTATGGCATGCCCTGCATGACAGGGAAAAATACTGTATTGTGCAGATCGCCCCGGCCGTAAGGGTGGCAATAGGTGAGGCATTCGGATATGAGCCTGGCGAATTGCTTACCAAAAAGCTTTATGCTGTGTTGAAAAAGCTGGGCTTTAAAGCGGTATTTGATACAAATTTCAGCGCAGACGTAACAATAATAGAAGAGGCCACCGAATTTGTAAGCAGGTTTACAAAAGGAGGCACTCTGCCACTTATCACATCATGCTGCCCGGCATGGGTAGACTTTATGGAAAAATATCAGTCTGACATGATCGATAATTTTTCAACCTGCAAATCACCCCAGCAGATGATGGGGGCACTCACCAAGACATACTTTGCAGAAAAAGAGGGCATTGACCCCAAAAAGATTTTCATGGTCTCAATAATGCCCTGCACTGCAAAAAAATATGAGATTACAAGGACTGTGGACATGTCAGCATCAGGCATCCAGGATACTGACATAGTAC
Organism: Desulfatiglans sp.; assembly: GCA_012513605.1. Lineage (NCBI taxonomy): Bacteria > Pseudomonadati > Thermodesulfobacteriota > Desulfobacteria > Desulfatiglandales > Desulfatiglandaceae > Desulfatiglans > Desulfatiglans sp. Next base: position 27,118 of record JAAZBV010000058.1, read on the forward strand.
TCACCACCAGGGAGCTGTCCAGGATGATTAAACAGTCAGGTATAGATTTCAAGAATCTGCCGGGTGATGATCCGGATCATATAATGGGAGACTATTCAGGTGCAGGCACAATATTTGCGGCTACCGGCGGCGTTATGGAGGCGGCCATACGAACCGCATACTATTATGTTACAGGAGAGAACCTCAAGGATGTCAATGTTGAGGCTGTCCGGGGTCTCAAGGGGGTAAAAGAGGGCGTTATTGATATCAAGGGCACGAAGGTAAAGGTGGCGGTTGCCCATGGCCTCGGAAATGTGGAATATGTGCTTAATAAGGTAAAAGAGGCAAAACAAAAAGGCGAAGAGCCCCCGTATCATTTTATAGAGGTCATGGCCTGCCCCGGAGGATGCGTGGGCGGTGGTGGCCAGCCTTATGGAGTTACAGACTATTTGAGGACCGAGAGGGCAGCGGGTATTTATAAGGATGATGCAAATCAGCAGATAAGATGTTCACATGATAACCCCATGATAAAGAAGCTGTATCAGGAGTTTATTGGTGAACCAGGCAGTAAAAAGGCGCACCATCTGCTGCACACCCATTATGAGTCAAAACCCGTTTATATAAAGTAGTATTAGATTCATATTGAGATAAAAAAAGTGGGGCTGCTTTTTTAAAAGCAGCCCCACTTTTTTATTTATTTAAATCTATTTACCTGTCTCAAAGCGGAACTTCTGATCCGGGTCAACAATAGCGAGCACTCTTACAATAGAGCCATCACCGCCGGGCCAGCGCCAGGGGAATGCCATAAAGAAGCATCTCTTGCCTGTTACCTTGTCAAGGTCGCCCCCAATATTTTCTATGCCCGGAATACCGCCCTTGACCATCAGTGTCTTGTGGCCGGCCTCCCAGTCAGGAAAATCAACCTTGGGATCCCTGCCATATTCCTTTTTCCATTCTTCTATAAGATGGGGCTGTGTTGGGCCAAGGCCGTGATCCACAAGCTTTGTGGCAATTGGATGGTCGTTTGCCTGGTGGCCGTATCCGACAAGTTTTATCTTTTTATCAACAAGCCACTGGGCTCCTTCGCGATAGATACCGCAGCCATATGCAAAGTATTCGTCAGTATCAGCCCATTTGTGATGGAAGCCGGTATTGATCATTACAATATCACCCTCCTGTATCTTCGGGCGTGCATTCTCAAGATCTTCCGGTGTGATAACACCCCACTTGCCTTTGGGTATAGAGACTGCAACACCGGTGCCACAGAGCCGCCACAGGGGGTAATCATTAATGCTTGGTGTGTTTTCAGTAACATGAATAGGCGCATCCATATGGGTGCAGCGATGCATTATACCTTCCCATCTCACTTCATACAGCCCGTCCTTGGCGTGGAATTTATTTACCGACACATTGACACTCGGTGTCGATGGCCATTCAGGCATGAATTGATGGAACGGATGACTCAAATTATATATTTCAAGGCTCATAATATCCTTCCTTTCCTTTAAGATTATTCTTTACCAGATGGAATCTGGAAACTGCCGCTTGGATCAGTCATGGCTACGACCCTTACAGGGCATGCGTCACCGTATTTGAATTTCCAGGGCATTGCAGTGAGTGTTACCCTTTTGCCAAGTAACTCATCCACATCTCCGCCGATCTGCTCAACAGTAGGGATATTGGCGCCAAGAAGTATTTTGTGTGCCACATTCCATTCGCCATGTTCTTTTTTGGGGTCCTTACCTGTTGCCTTCTGATATTCACCAGCAAGCCGTCTCATGGCAGGTCCTCCTCGATGCGGCCCAAGTGATGTGGCAAGGGGGTGATCTATCTGCTGGGTATCAACCATAACCATCTTTACTCCCTTATCAACAAGAAAAAGGGCTGCATCCTTGGTCAGGCCCGGGGATTCTCCATAATATTCCAGTGCGTCTGAATATCTATGGTGCCACCCGGTTACAATAACGACTATATCATCCTTTTTAACCTCAGGCTTTGCAGCCTTAAGATCCTCTGCGGTTATTGTCTCATAACTGCCTTTGGGTATGCTTAAGACAACACCGTTTCCGAAAAGCCTATCTTCCGGGACCTCTGAAAGATCCGCGCCGCGCTGTATCATATGGATAGGGGCGTTCATGTGAGTGCCGGTATGCATTACAGTATTTATTCTCCATGCAAGTACGCCATGCTGGGCATGTTTGACAGCGCGCACCATCTTGACATCTTCCTGCCCTGGATATGAAGGCACGCCGTGTCCCCATACATGACTCAATTCATACAATTGGAACCCTGAATAGGGGTCAGTAACAAAAGACATATTTACCTCTCTTAAAATAAAGTTAATTCTGAGCGACCACCTGTTAAGAGGCTGTCGCGCCACCATCTATAAAAATTGTCTGCCCTGTGACAAACCCTGCCGCATCTGAAGCAAGAAAGACCACCGGCCCTACCATGTCTTCCACCTGTGCAAGCCTTCCAAGGGGAATGAGCGCCTTGTATTTCTCTGCAAGCTCAGGATCCTTCTGTATATGAATGGTGCCCGGTGTAATAACCAAAGAAGGGCCAATGGCATTAACTCGAACATTAAATGGGGCCAGTTCAATAGCAAGGGTTTTTGTAATCAGCTCAACAGCGCCCTTTGTGCCGCAATAGGCAGAATTACCGCCTGTGTAACCGCGGATGCCTCGTACAGAGGAGAGATTGATGATGCTTCCCTTTTTATTCTCCTTCATAAGGCTGCCCACATGTTTACAGCAGATCATGGTTCCTTTTACATTTACATTAAACATCTTGTCCCAGTCTTCCATAGGGAATTCAAGTGCCGGCCTTTTGAGATTAATGCCCATTGAATTTACGCATATGTCAATGGTGCCAAACTTTTCCACAACCGCATTGATCATCTTTGCCACGCTTTCTTCGTCAGTGACATTGACATAATGTCCGATTGCATCATTGCCTGTCTCTGCTTTCAATTCAGCAGCCTTTTCCTGCAGTATCTTCTCATCTAGCATATCAGCAATAACAATTTTTGCGCCTGCCTTGCTCAACCCCAGGCACAAACCGCCGCCGATACCGCCTGCCCCACCGTTGATCAGTGCGACCCTTCCATCTAGTCTGAATTGATCCGACATCTACATCTCCTCCTCATAAAAATAAAATTTAACTGCCATATATTATGCATATGGTAATTTTCGCTAATTAAAATTTCATACAGTTATTTCAAACGACTGTTTAAATGTCAAGAATCTTTTTATTTTTTAATATTAGCTTTTCTCTTATACATGCATAATATCTCGATATTTTTAAAATAATCTATGGAAAACCTATCCTGAATAGATTATAGGAATGAACGGAGAATATATATAAAGGATTATATGTTAGATGGGTAATAATAAAACAAAAGTGGCAATCGGCGTAAGCGGTGGTGTGGATTCCTCCGTAACAGCCGCGCTTCTTAAAAGGGAAGGTTTTGAATTATGCGGCCTTTCCATGCAGATATATGATGAGGGTATAAAGATAGATACAGCAGGAAAAAATGCCTGTTATGGCCCTAACAAAGAGAATGACCTGGCCTCAGCCAGGGCAATCTGCGACACCCTTCAAATCCCGTTTCATGTTATTGATCTGAGGCAGGAGTTTACTGAAAATGTTATAGAATATTTCAGGTATGAGTATCTTGCGGGCAGGACCCCAAACCCATGCATAGTGTGTAACCGTAAGCTTAAATTTGGATTTCTGCTAGATAAGGCATTGGAATCTGGCATCGGGTTTGACAGGTTTGCGACAGGGCACTATGCAAGGATAGTTGAAAAAAACGGGCGATACCTCCTTAAAAAACCTGTAGATACATCAAAGGATCAGACCTATTTTCTATACTCCCTGTCCCAACACCAGTTGAGCCGAACCCTGTTCCCGCTTGGTGAATACACAAAAAATGAGGTGCGCGAGATCGCAAGGTCTTTAGATCTCCATACATCTGAGAGGCCTGAAAGCCAGGACTTTATCTCAGGTGGTGACTACACCCCATTTTTCAATAAAGAGGATATAAGAGGCGGTGATATTGTAGATAAAGAAGGGAAGGTGCTGGGAAGGCACAGGGGTATCATCTACTATACCATTGGGCAGCGAAAGGGATTAGGCATAGCTGCGCCTAACCCCCTTTATGTATCTTATATTGATGTAAAAAATAACCGCATCATTGTAAGTGATCAGTCTGATATCATGTCAAAGGAGATGACAGTAAAGGATATTAACCTGATCTCAGTAGATACACTTGATGACCCTGTAAAGACAGATGTAAAGATCAGGGTGCAGCACAGGGCAGCCCCTGCTGTGGTTTCAGGTATTGGCGATGGTAAGGCGATAGTAGTCTTTGATGAGCCCCAGCTTGCCATAACACCGGGCCAGTCTGCTGTGTTTTATGTTGATGATGTTGTGCTTGGTGGTGGGGTGATAGAATAAAAAAAAGGTGCAGGGCTCAGGGCGCAGGGTTCAGGGTCTCTCCTTGTGCCTTGCGCCATGCGCCTTGTATCTGTTTCCAAATGCTGTTCACTGAGGCAATCTAATCACGTTCTATTACCAGGAGTTGATTCAGGGGTTGCACAATACCGGGCAGATCATTTTGAATCGTATCCCAGAGGATTTCTTCACTTACACCAAAATACTCATGAACGACGAAATTTCACATGGCCCGCATATCAGCCCACGGAATCTGGGGATGACAATGAGATATTTCTTCCGGTACCATGTTTGCCGCTTCACCTATTATTGTGAATCTACGAACTACCGCATCAATGGTCCGCCTGTCATTAGCAAAGTCAGTAAAAGGACATACCTTCTGTATAGTCATTAACAGCATCAATGGCTTCAAGGATGTCCTGAATCGTGAACTTCCAACACCTAGATGGCATAAACTGCCTCCTCCATGATGCTATTTTTCAGGCATTAGTCCTACCCCATATTTCAGTGGAGATAGTAAAAGGAAACAAGGAATCAGTAAAGCTGGAAACCGGCGAGTCAGGGCAATAATTGTTGAGATCTCATGGGGTGGTTAAGATACCAAAAGGAAAGCAAGCTGACTAGATGGTTTAATGAGAGATTTGCAAGTGGAGGAAAACGAATGAAGCGAATCGGGATAGTGGCGTTAGCGAGGAAGCTTCTAATTGATATATGGAGATATATTGAACATGGAGTAATACCTGAGGGAGCTGTTGTAGCTTAAGGGAGGCTCAATAATAAACAATAAAATGGAACAACTGATTTAAGCTGGTAGTTGGTGGAGGAGCCCGACGTGCCCCTTGGTATAAATAAATACCGTTTTCGTAGATGGGGCTCCTTCATCACCGGTTTAACAAAGCCAGAGGGCGTATGTAGTATTGGGTGATCGATTTATCGACACAGATAGAAGGTTGTTATAATCTCATAAGAGATTTATACATTAAAAGAACCGGGCCAACGAAGTAATAAAGTCAGTGTTTGAAAATTTAAGAGATACCGTTCACATGGCCTAAGGCTAGAGGTATGGTTAAAATTATTTTTAATACTAAATTGGCTTGACAAGTGGTCCCATAGAAGGGGCACGCCGCAGCGTGCCCGTGGTGGCATTGCGCCAGGTACGACTAAAGGGCACGGTGCGCCGTGCCCCTACAATCGTTTTGACACCTAATAGGATTTCGCAAACAATACCCTCTGCGTGCTCTTTTTACCGGTAAAAATACATGTTCCCTCTTCACCCGAAACATCAAAGGGTATATTCCTTATGGAAACGCCATACTCCTTTGCGATCTCCTCCTCAAGGGCCTTTTCGCCGCACCAGTGGGCATAAGCAAATCCGCCGTGGATCTCAGGCTGATCAGTGTTTTTAGGCGTAAAAAAGGATATAAAATCGTCTTTACTGTCTATCTTTACACTGTTTTCATCACGGTAAGACACCGCCTTATCAAGCATGCTTTTCTGAATATCCACAAGGGTCTCCGCTATCCTGTTCAGGAATTCTTCCCTGTCCATACCCTTTCTCTCTTTTCTATCCTGATCCCTTCTACCTGTATACACGCTGCCGCTTTCCACCTCTTTGGGGCCTATTTCAACTGTAACCGGCACACCCTTTTTTACCCATGACCATGCCTTTTCGCCTCCCTGCATATCCCTTTTATCCAGCTCTGCACGGATCGGTTCACCATCATAATATTTTGCCTTAATGGCCTTTAACAGGGCTTCGCAATACTCCATTACCTTCCCCCTGTTTTCATCCTTGTGCAGGACAGGCAATATAACCACGTGAAGAGGTGCAAGCCTCGGGGGGACAATCAGGCCGTTATCATCGCTATGGGTCATGATAAGCCCGCCTATGAGCCTTGTCGATACGCCCCATGAGGTTGTCCATGCATACTCTTCTTTGCCCTGTTCGGATAAAAATTTAATCTGGGATGACTTTGCAAAGTTCTGGCCCAGAAAATGGGAAGTGCCAGCCTGGAGTGCCTTCCTATCCTGCATCATTGCCTCTATGCTGTAGGTGGCAACCGCCCCGGGAAACCTCTCAGCCTCGCTCTTTTCTCCTTTTAAGGCAGGAATGGCCATGTAGTTATGGGCAAAGTCTTCATACACATCAAGCATCTTCATGGTCTCTATCCTGGCCTCTTCTGCTGTTGCATGGGCTGTGTGCCCCTCCTGCCATAAGAATTCAGCTGTTCGCAAAAATATCCTGGGCCTCATCTCCCACCTTACCACGTTTGCCCACTGGTTTATGAGTATGGGAAGGTCACGGTATGACTGCACCCATTTTGCATACATCTCACCTATTATGGTTTCTGATGTAGGTCTTATGATAAGCGGCTCTTCAAGCTCTCCAGCAGGTCTGAGTCTACCGTCAGGCCCTGCCTCAAGCCTGTGGTGGGTAACAACCGCGCACTCCTTTGCAAAACCCTCAACATGGTCTGCCTCCTTTTGGAGATAGCTTAATGGGATAAAGAGCGGGAAATAGGCGTTGACATGGCCTGTCTCTTTGAACATCCTGTCAAGGTGCTTCTGAATATTCTCCCATATGGTCCACCCCCAGGGCTTTATTACCATACACCCACGCACAGGGGAATTCTGCGCCATGTCTGCTGCCTTGATTACCTGCTGATACCATTCGGGATAGTTTTCCTCCCTGGTAGGCGTTATTGCTGTCTTCTGTCTGTTACCCATTATATGCTCCAAAAAATTAGTTTTTTAATATATCTGTTCTTAATCTGGTTGATTTGTTTGCCGGTTCAATATCCAGCAGCCTGAGCTGTACCCTTTCAGAACCGTTCCATCTGTTTATCTCAGGGGTATAGACCATGTTGACCAAGCTCCCCTGAATATTTACATGGGCGACTGCAAGGTTGAAGCCTATAACCTCATGAATTATATCTCCCTGTCTTACCCTGAGCTTGAGGTGATTCTCGCCAACAACCCTTGAATCAATAACCTCAATATTACCCGAATAGAATACCGGTTCAGGGTTACCCGAACCGAACGGTTCAAGGGTGCGTATATCATTTACACTATCTATTGTCAGTTGATTTAGCATGAGGCGGTCATCAACAATAATAGCCGGGACAAGGTCTTCATCTTTGATGGTTTTTACAGCAAGCTCTTCAAGTTCCTGTGCAAAGGTTTCAATATTATGGCTCTCAAGGGTGCAGCCGGCAGCATGGTAGTGTCCCCCGAATTTTTTAAGAAGATGCTTTAGAGTGGTCAAAGACTCATGTAGGTTGAAGCCGTCTATGCTTCTGCCTGAGCCGGAGGCTATGCCATTTTTTACAGTCAAAACGATCGTTGGCTTGTGGTACTTTTCAAGTATCTTTGATGCCACGATTCCAAGCACCCCCTTGTGCCACCCCTGCTTTGAAAAGAGGAGAGTCCTTTTTCCGTCTATATCCATGGAAGGGATAATGTTTGTCTCTATGTCCTCTACTATAGCGCCTTCTATCTTCTGACGTTCACTGTTCATGCTGTTCAGTTCCCTTGCGGTATTCAGTGCGATAGAGTAGTTGTCTGTAACTAGGGAGAGGATGGCGGCTTTGTTATCTCCTATGCGTCCGGGCGCGTTAAACCTTGGGGCAAGTTTGAATGCCATATCCGCTGCTGACATTTGCTGGTTTTCAAGACCGCATATCTTTTTCATCGCCTCTATGCCGAGCCATCTTGATGACCTGATGGCCTCTATCCCTGCTGTAACTATTATCCTGTTCTGCCCGGTAAGGGGCACCATATCGGCTATTGTCCCAAGTGCAACAAGGTCAAGGTAGTGCCTCAGATCAGGCTCTGATGCCTGCCTGAACCACCCCTTTTTCCTTATGCTTTGCCTTATGCCGACTGCCAGAAAAAAGGCAACCCCTACACCGGCAAGTGACCTGAATGAAAAGGTTGAATCGGCCCGGTTAGGGTTGATCACTGGGCACAAAGGTTCAAAATCATCAGGTATCTGATGGTGGTCTGTTACCACTACATCCATTCCCAGTGATTTTGCATATTCTATCTCCTTTTTATTGGATACACCGCAATCCACTGTAATAATAAGCCTGACATTTTCACCATGAAGCATCTCTATGGCCTTTGCGTTAAGGCTGTAACCCTCCTCAATACGGTCAGGGATATAGTAGAGCACTGGGATGCCAAGCTCAGTGAAAAAATTTACCAGCACCGCGGTGGCAGTAAGGCCGTCAGCATCATAGTCCCCGAATATGGCGATTTTAACCTGCCTTTCTATTGCAGAGATGATGAGGGCTGTGCCCTCTTCCATATCCTTTAAAAGCATCGGGTCAATAAGCCCAGATAATTTAGGGGAGAGAAATGAGTCGATTTCCTTGGCGTTGATTATACCGCGGTTTATTAAAAGCCTGGCCTTTACTGCTGAGATGCCTGTTTCACAGGATAGTTTCTGGCTGTTTTCAGAAGATGGCAGTAATCTCCATATCTTTTCTGTCATGTTAATCTTTTAAACTTTCAAGAAGTTTTTCCACCTTTTTGATATCGTCAGGTGTATCAACCTCAATGGAGTCATAACCCGTTTCAACCATCTTTATCCTGAAACCGTTTTCAATGGCCCTGAGAGGTTCAAGTTTTTCAGCGTTTTCAAACCGTGCTACCGGAAGCCTTTTGAACTCAAGGATAAAACCTTTTCTGTAGGCATAAAAGCCCAGGTGTTTGTAATAATCCTGATTAGCGCTTTTTTCACGGTAAAAGGGGATTGCACAGCGTGAAAAATATATGGCAAAACCATTGTTATCGGTAACAACCTTTACAATATTGCTGTTATCGATCTCGTTAGGGTCGGTTATCCTGTACATCACCGTGCCCATTGGTATTGTTTTATCATCAACAAGGGGTTTTACCATCTGTGAGATTATGGAAGAGCTGAACAGGGGCTGGTCTCCCTGGATGTTTACAACAATATCATCATCCTTGAGCCCCAGAATCTCCACAGCCTCGGCGATCCTGTCAGTGCCGGATGGATGCTCTTTTCCTGTCATGACCGCCTTACCACCAAACCCCTTTACGCAATCCATTATTCTTTCATCGTCTGTCACCACATAAACATCAGAGATATCAGGGCATTTAAGGGCACAGCCGCATGCATGCTGGATCATGGGTTTGCCGGCAATCATGGCCAGGGGTTTACCGGGAAACCTGCTTGAACTGTACCGTGATGGTATAAAGGCTATTATAGACATAAAAATCCAAAAAAATGAAAAAATAAGGTGCAGGGCTCAAGACGCAGGGCGCAGGGTATAGGATCTTTGTCTTTCCCGGCGCCCTGTGCCTTGAGCCAGTTTTCACTGGCCTCTAGCTGTTAAATTTCTAAAAAGTATAATCTTCCAATATATTTTTTTATTGTGCGGAATAGGTCGCACATGCATTGTCAGATTCCCAGGCAGTTACCCTGCTTATCCTGATCCGATTATCGTTTATTTTTTCTGACAGTTCATCATAGATATATTTTGCAATATTCTCTGATGAGGGGTTTATCTCTGTAAAACACTCGATCTCATTTAAAAATTTATGGTCAAGCATCTCAATGATTTCATTTGTATGCTCTTTCAGTATCTTGAAATCGACAAGCATGCCGCAGTCATCAAGCTTTTCACCCTTCACAAACACCTCTATCTTCCAGTTGTGCCCGTGAAGGAATTCGCATTTGCCATTATAGTTCCTCAACTGGTGGGCCGCACCGAATTGGGTAATTATCTTAAGTTCATACATGGGTAAACCTCTATATTTTTGTTACATACTAATACCACGCCTGACAGATTTATGATCAGGCACAGGGCTCAAGGCACAGGGTCTTTATGCCTAGGGTTCTGCGGGTTTGCCGCATTCACAGCACTTTCCGTCTATTATGATCCCGGTACATGCGCCGTCAGGGCAGAGTATCCTGTCATCCAAATCCAGGTTGTCATCATCCTCATCTGATATCCCGGCAGCCTCATCCTTGAGTTTATACCCGCAGTTGATACAGTAGATGCCTTCCTCCGGCGTTGATTCACCGCATCCGGGGCAAACAATGCCCTCTATCTCATGGTTGCATTCACGACATTTTATTATCATTTCAGACCCTTTATTAAGGTTAATTTTTATCCAAAAAGTATTGAATTAATAATATATTACAGCTCAATATGTCAATCCCTGATACAGTATCTGAAAAAATAATCATCGCTAATTCACATAAAAGTAATTCCGGTCAGCCAGCATTACTTTTATAGTTCTGCTAATAGATATTAATTCTTTCTTTTGCTTTCAACTACAGAGTTGGTTGAAATGGAAACATGTCCTGTTAGCACAGGTGTGACACACCAAATTTGGACTAAAAAGATATAAAAAGATAATGAGACTATCGGTAATGTGAATGATTATGTAAGGGAACTTAGAAAAGGAAGGTAAGAGTACATCCCAACCGATCTTAACTGCCAATGACAGGCATTATTCTATAATGAAAGAGATACAAATCAAGAAATTCCGGCATTGAAAATAAATCAATTCCCAGGCAGAGACTAATGTCTCTGACCCCGCCCAAAGAGCGGGGTCAAAAGACACAGGAATTATTTAGCCGGGACTATGAACCGCCGATAAAACTGTTAAAAGCTATGATCTCTTTGTCATTTTCATCTCCCTGTAAAAAGTTTTTATATTAAAGTTTACGCGCATACATGTAAGACGTGACTGCCGGTACAAGAATTATTAATGGCGCAAGTAGTCCTGGGAAAAATAAAATACTTTTTTGGTCAATGGGTAGAAAGATGGTGACAATCCCCAGCAAAGCAAGAACTGCTGACCATATTATAAGCTGCTTGCCGCCGTATTTGTTTATCCTGTACCAGTTTTCATCCGACTCGAATGATTTTTTAAACCTGATGCCATACCACCTGTTCATAGGCATTTCACCTCTGATCAGCGGGATACTGATCATGGCTATTACCAGTGCTATAAAAATATGGGATGCTCCTAACATTACACTTGTTGAAGTCATTATCTCCTCCGTATGGAAATTTACATCTTAAGGATACCTGTCAGATAACTAATGATTATCAGGGAGAGCGTCTGGCTGATAAAAAGACCCATTAGGGTTGGCACAACCCAATATCTATTTAGTTGATGTATGAAAAGGGAAATGATTATTTAGATCCACCCCTGGCAAAATAAATAATCATTCCCTAATACTGTCTCTTAGTAATTATCATCATACTAATCGTCTTCCAGAAGAAGCATCAGAACCCCGGGTAATACTTTAGGCTTGAAGACCGCTGTAAGTTTTCGCACCCTGTTTGCTGTGAAGGTATAGGTTTCTTCTGTGGAAACAATAAAGCTGCCCTGAAATCCATCCCAGGTTTCTATCCAGTGAGAAAAGGTGAACCCGGATTCTGGAGTAGCAGTAAGGGTTACACTTTCATTATGACTGTAAGTCCCTTCTCCTGTAATGGTCCCATGATTTGTGTTACGAGCGGAGGCGGCAATAAAATACTGGCTCTGCTCCTGACTGAAGTTAGCCTGTAGATTGACATCGGCTGTAGCTGAAAATGAATAGGAAGGACTGTTGGAGACAACCGTGCTTCCATTAGTCCAGTGTACAAAGATATATCCTGTGGAGGCGGTTGCCTCTACTGTAACAGGCGAATTATAAGCGTAGGTACCGGCGCCAGAGACTGTGCCGCCTTGTACAGGGTTGGCGACTGTACCTACATTATACTCCAGATAATATTCATAAGCACCCATATCATACTTTGTACTATTAGGGCGCGGCCTGTTTTTCAGGTCTATTTCTGCACCGGTGTCACATGCATTGATGGCTGGAGAGCCTGCCTGAAGATGGTAATTCCCATCATCACCGGGAGATACAAAAAGAGGGTTCGAATTAACACCGGCATTTCCACCATCATCAATATTGCAGCTGTAACTCGCAGGCGCGATTGTGAAACCTGGCATCCCATTATTGCCCCAGGCAATATTATTTGTTGCCAGAGTGGCCTCCCCGGAAAATCCTGACCCGCCAACATTATCGGTCATTGTTGTATGGGTTATTGTAAAGGCCCCATTGGATCTTCGAATGCCGGCCCCAAGTTCCCAAGCTACTATATTGTGATGAATCAGACAATTTGAAACATCTGCCGATGCGCCCGATCCTGTCTGATAGATGGCCCCGCCAATGTATGCGCTGTTATGGTGCAGATATGTCTGTTTTACTTCAAGTGTGCTGCTGTCATTATATATTGCGCCGCCATAACCAGAATTATTATTATCGCTGTCAGCTATATTGCTATAGAGGCTGCTTGCCTCTCCGTTGTGCGGGTTAACATGGGTAGACATGGGAATAATAGGCGGATTAAAAGAAAGGACATGGGCATTGGATTTATGTAAACTGGTGGCTATTATTGTTTCAGAAAAATATGATGAAAGGTTTGCATATATCTTTACAGTAGAAGCGCCTGATGCTGCAATAGCCCCGCCATTTAGGGTAGCCTTGTTGTTATAAAAATTACAGTTGTCCGCATTCAGGGTGCTGTTGTTCAGGTATATTGCGCCGCCTGACCCATTTGTAGCATAGTTACCAAGAGGAGTATCTCCAAATTCTGCGCCATCACATTCAACCCTCGGACTATCCGTTGCGTATATTGCACCGCCATTAGCAGCCCAATTTGAAAGAACCTTTGGAAGGGTATTATAATAATCATCAAACCATACGCGTGAACCATTTGAAAGATAATAAGCCCCGCCATTCCCATTTGCATTATTGCCATCTATGAAAAGCTGCCCATAACTATCAAAATATCCGCCATTATTGGCAAAGAATGCGCCTCCATTTCCTCCGGCATGATTATCAAAAACATTTAAGTCATTACCTTTTGTTGCATGCAATTTCAAGGTGCTGTTATTATTCAGATATACTGCACCGCCGTGAATATCGGCATCATTATTGGCAATCAAATTTGTATCACCTTCTGCACTGAAGCTTGTAATACCTGTGCCGGTTATTGCAAGCGCACCGCCATTACCGCTTGCACTGTTATTTTCAATGCCCCATGATCCTGTAAAATCAATAGTCCCACCTGCCTGATAGATGGCTCCGCCATCAACACCAGCAGAATTTTGTATTATTATAGTGTTATCTAAAAAATTGATATCCCCGGAAGCCAAAAAGATTGCGCCGCCATATGATGCCTCATTATTGAGGATTGTAGTATTTGTAAGATTCACCGTGCTGCTAGCTACATAAATTCCAGCGCCGTTAACCGCCTGATTTTTTAGAGTCGGACCGACTTGCCCCACATTCGCATTATTCAGCGAGAGGACACTGTTGTTAGTCAGATAAATAGCACCTCCGTTGTTACTGGCAATGTTTTGTCTAAAAGTCACAGAATATCCATCATTGGTGATGGTCGAACTGTCCGCATATATCCCCGCACCGTCATATGCCTGATTGAGATAATAAATAAAAACATTGCCGGTCAATGTTATATTGCCATTATTGTAGACATGAATAGCTCCTCCCTTGCCTTCAGCCGCAGTAGCCTGATTCAGATACATATCTGATTGGATGAGATTAACTGTTCCTCCGGGTACTGAGAGGCCGCCACCGTTGAAGCTGTCGAAAAAGTACTAAAGGTATTGAAAAATTATTGAATGAACCGCTGGATATGATAAAGTGCAGTCATCCTTCAACGATCTTTCCAGCGGAGCGATAGATGGCACGATACAAAGAG